>JAGQPD010001241.1 GCA_020426865.1 Planctomycetales bacterium | reverse complement strand
GATAGCCGGTTGCGCCGGCGCGCAGTGCGCGTTGGATAAGGTCCAAGTCGGCAAAGCTCGTCAGCGCAACGACGCGAACTTGCGGCAGTTCATCGTGCAGTGCTTCGGTCGCGGCGATGCCGTCCCTGCCGGGCATGAGCAGATCCATCAAGACGATATCAGGCTCGGTCTCGCGGCAGACTCGGATGGCATCGTCGCCGTTGCCTGCGACTCCGACGCACTCCATGCCCGGTGTCAGGTCCACAAACAGCTTGAGACCGTCGCGCACCATGAAATGGTCATCGACAATGACGACACGAATGAGATGGCGTTCGCTCATCATCCCGCTCCACTTGAACTAGACCATTGAACCAAGACTTCAGTGCCCTGGCCGGGTACGCTGGAAATTTTCAAGCGTCCGCCGATAGCTTGCACACGTTCGTACATAATCGTTAAGCCCAGATGGCCAGGGACCGTGCCCGCAGTGTCAAAGCCACAGCCGTCGTCGCGAATGCACAATGTGCACCCGTCTGTTTCCGCACGTGCCGTGACTTCCACACCCGTAGCATTCGCATGCTTGGCAATGTTGTTGAGCGCTTCTTGCGCGACGCGATACAGTGCAATCTGTACTTCGGGAGGCAGAAGAAGATCCGGCGGCGAGCAGTTGACGAAGACAGGCACCATGGTGTTTCCGGTCAGCGCGTCGCCGAGATGCTGGAGCAGCGTGCCAAACGGCACGGTTTCGACTTCACCGGGGCGTAGCTCCCAGAGCAGAGTGCGCATTTCGGCCAATGCGCCGCGGGTCATATGCCGTAGCTTCTCCAGTGTGACCAATGCTCCTGGCGTGTCAACCTGCCACTGTTGCGGCAGTGCTTCAGCCATGATGGTCGCCGAGAACAACGTCTGGGTCACGGCGTCATGCAGTTCGCGCGCCAACCGTTCACGCTCGCGTGAAGCCGCGGCCACTTGGGCCTGTTGGTTCAGCCGAGCGTTGAGCACGGCAACTGCTGCCTGATCCGCAAACGCACTTAGGTTGCGCACATCGTCCGCTCCATATGTGTCCGTCCTTGCCGCCGTGACGGCCAATACGCCGATGGATTCGTTGCCCACCAACAGCGGCGCCCCCACCCAAGCTGCAGGATTCTCCTGCTCTGCGTGTGCGTATACGACAACAACATTGTCCCGTTGATCGTCTGCGGTCACATCGTTGCCAGGCGCGCTATCCGGTCGGGTGCGGACAATGGTGCGCTGTTCGGTGAAGACTTGGACGATAGCATTCTCTACATCGGTCACGGCCACTTGCCGGGGCGACACACCGGCCTCCGGCCCAACTGATTCGGCGATGGTGAGCCAGGGGCCGTCGCGCAGGTAGATCTGTGCGCATTCGAACGCGGTGACGCGGGCGAGTTGTACCAGGATTTCCGAAAGCACCACGTCCAGTTCGGTGGTTGCAGCCAAGGTCCGCGTAATCACGTTAAGGGTCGCCAATTCCTCAGCACGGCGCTTGAGATCCGCGTTGGCCTGACTGAGGGCAGTGGTGCGCGTGACGACAAGATCTTCAAGCTGATTGCGGTACTTCGCCAATTCGAATTCCGCCAACTTTGCCTTGGTGACGTCGAGTCCGAGCGCCTGATATTCGCTTGGTTTGTCGTAGGCATCCAAGAGTACACGGGTCGTCCATTGTACCCAAGCGAGTTTGCCGCGACCGTTCCGCATACGTGTTTCATTGGTCGAAACTTGGTTTGTCAGATTCAACGCATCCAGACTTTGGCGAAACTCCATGGCATCTTCTGCTTCCATCATATCGAACATGGATGCATTGACGACATTGGCCGTTCCGCTCTCCACAAAGCTTGTGAATGCAAGGTTGGCGAACGAAAGACGTCCGTCGGGAAGAAAGCGACAGATAAATGAAGGTTGATCTTCAACGACGCGACGGTAGAGAGCTTGCGCTTCGCGGGCGACGCGTTCTGCGGCCCGAATCGTCGAGATATCCTGAAACGCACAGACGGCATACTCAACCTGGCCCTCTGGATTTTTCACCGGTGTCGCCCACATGGCCGCAGGATAGCGCCGCGTCGGCGTTGCGATCTCAACGTCATCGACGCTGCTGACATGGCCCTGAAGCGCTTGCGTGAGCGGGAGTTGGTCGAGCGGGTAGGTGAGATCTGTGTCAGATACGTAGAACCGGTACGACGCAAGTGCGTCCTCGATATTGTTGGTTCGTCGGCCTTGTGGTTGATCGGCCAGTTCCAGCGCGGTTTGATTCACGTACGTGAGCTCTCGGTTCGCTCCGTATACAGCGATGCCGACAGGAATTGCTTCCAGGTACTGCACCAGGCGTCGCTCGCTTTCAGTGAGCGCTTGCCAGGTTGATCGATTCTCCTGCTGCAGAAAGCCGATCCGATCCGCCAGTGCGAACGAGGTAAACATGACCATCAGGATATTCCCCGGCACGGACAACTCCCGAAAGATCGGTGTGTAGGGATGGCTGTTCAACGCTGCAACGACCGGTATGATCCCGATCAGCAGCGGTACCGTTTGGGCCACGGTGAAGTAGCGCGCCGGTGTGTAGCCGGTGTAGAGAACTGCGATGCTGGCCGCGACGACGGCTATCAATGTTGGTATCAGTAGGTAAAACTGTATCTCCAGTATGATCAGCGGATCGGCCCATATAAGCGCCATGGCAGAGCCGATGTTCGCGAACAGAAATGCAAGCATGACCGCATGAATTTTCGGGGCGAACTGCCTGGTATTCAAGAATGAAGTCGCGAGCAATAGCAGAAAGATACTGACGAGGCTCAGCGCAAGCCGCCAAACATAGACGACCAGAGCGCCATGATTTGGCCAGAGATACTGATGGGCACGGCCGTCAACCACGGCATAATTTAGGCAGGAAGCC
>JAGQPD010001240.1 GCA_020426865.1 Planctomycetales bacterium | reverse complement strand
GAGCGGGCGAGTTGCTCGAGTTCTTCCGTCATGGCCGCATGCTGATCGGTGGCGAATTGCAGACGCAATCCTGTCTCCGTCCAGGCTGTTCGCAGGACGTCGTCGTCCTCAAGGCCAGTCAGGTCGTTGACGGAATTGCTTAGTAAGAGACAAAGTCGTGCCACGTCGCGTGGTTCGGCATCGGGTTGCAAACGTTCAATCCGAGCCGCAAGGTCCCCCAGATTCACGGTCGCTCCTTTACCTGCATCGATCGCGCAGGTGATTCAAAATTTGTGCAGTAGCGGGAATATCTGTGAGAGGGGGTATGACTCTTGGCTAACGTCCTTCAGTTAAGCAAAGGTAGCTTACCTGGAATCGCTTGCAAGAGGATTTCGCTATTTGCACACAGTTATCGGTTGTTGCGGTTGTGATGGTTGTCCGGCATGTTTGCCTTGCCGAAGATACCACCGAACCTACAACAGTCCGTACTTGACCAGAGTCTGGTGCAGTTTGGACTCGCTGTCCGCGTCGAGCGGAGTCATTGGCAGCCGCATTTCGCCCGTATCCCGTCCTAACAGCTTCATTGCCGCCTTGATGGGGATCGGGTTGGTTGCCAATCCTAGCATATCCCGACATAGTGGGAACAGCTTGTGGTGCAGACGCTGCGCGTGCGCGAGATCGGCGTTGTTGAACGCGTCAATCATCGCAATCACGTCACGTGGGATGATATTGCCGACCACAGAGATCACTCCCGAACCACCGACAGACATCAAAGGCAATGTCAGGCTGTCGTCACCACTGAGCACCGTCAAGTTGGTCGTGTTCAAGATCTGTGAAGCTTGGTCGAGCGAGCCCGTCGCCTCCTTCACCAACTCGATGTTCTTCAGTTCGGCCAACCTCGCGATCGTCTCCGGCTCGATGTTCTTCGCCGATCGGCCGGGAATGTTGTACACGCAGATCGGAATGCCGACGTCCTCGGCAACCGCTTTGTAATGCAAGTAGAAACCCTCTTGTGTCGGCTTGTTATAGTACGGAGACACCATCAACGCGGCATCAGCCCCTTCCTTGGCCGCCCAGCGGGTCAGTCGCAATGCTTCGTGAGTACTATTGGAGCCGGTACCGGCCATCACCTTGATGCGCCCCGCCGCCGTTTGCACGACCTCGGAAATCACTCGCTCGTGTTCCTCATGCGAAAGCGTCGGCGACTCACCCGTCGTGCCCACTGGACAAACACACGTCGTGCCGGCTTCAATCTGGAACTCCACCAATGCCCGCAGCGCCGGATAGTCCACCTGACCATCGCGAAACGGCGTGGTCAACGCTACCGACAACCCCGCGAATGCTGTTCCCTTCCGTTGCATGATGCTGTTCTCTTACGTTGTCTGTACTTGAGGGTGGTATGGTTCGTCCTTGTCGCTGCCAGCGCGGATCCAAGTCCGACCTCATGATAGGAGACGAATGCTCAATTAGCCAAGGGGGTTACGCAATCAAGGCCTTCATCTCACGCACCGCCTGCTGCATCCCGATCATCACCGCGCGGGCAACGATGCTGTGTCCGATGTTCAGCTCGCACATCTCCGGGATCGATGCGACGGGCCGGACGTTGTGATAATCCAGTCCGTGGCCGGCGTGCAACGTCATCCCTGCTGCGCGAATGGCCCGGCCGGCATCGGCGAGTCTCGCCAACTCCGCGCATCGCTCCTCGCCACGTGCATGGGCATATGTGCCGGTATGTAGCTCGACCGCGTCGGCGCCAGCCTCTGCTGCCAATTTGATCTGCTGCGGATCGGGGTCAAGAAAAAGGCTCACGACGATTCCTGCACGCTTCAGTTTTTCCACGGTCTTGGCCACACGCGTGGTGTCGACCGTCAGGTCGAGCCCCCCTTCGGTTGTCAGTTCTTCGCGACGTTCGGGGACGAGAGTCGCCTGATCGGGACGCGAGTCGCAGGCAATTTGGACGAC
>JAGQPD010001239.1 GCA_020426865.1 Planctomycetales bacterium | reverse complement strand
ACTGGGAATTCCGCGAGAGGAAGCAAATGGGTTGATCGAAAACTACTTTCAGCAATACCCCAAAGTGCGCCAGTACATTGACGATACGATCGCGTTTGCTCAGAAAAACGGTTTCGTGCAAACGCTAACCGGCCGGCGGCGATTTCTCCGCGACATCAATTCACAGAACCGCACGATTCGGAGCACGGCGGAGCGATTGGCCATGAATACGCCGATTCAGGGAACAGCGGCGGACATGCTGAAGTTGGCGATGATTGCGGTTCATCGCACGCTACGTGAAGGAAACTTCCGCACGAAGATGCTGCTTACGGTCCACGACGAAATCGTCTTTGACATGCCGCTCGATGAGCAGGAAACAATCATGCCATTGATCGAACAGCAGATGGCCAAGGCATTGCCGTTGGACGTGCCGATCGTCGTTGAATTGGGGGTGGGCGACAATTGGCTGGAGGCGCACTAGTCCGGGCCAATTGTTGGCGTTGCCTCGTCCGCTAGTGGAGCCGTGATGGGCCACTTGTGTCCGGTTCGGCCGGGACGGCACGATCTTGAGCATCGTCGATGGATGTTTGGAGGTCGTCATGATTCGCAGAAGACTTCTGCGGACGCGGTGGGACCGCGCAGCTTCCGCTCATTCACGTCGAGACACCGAACTTGGGTAGGACCCACACGTTTAGCACAACCCAGGCGGCAAAAATTAACAGAAACAGTCCCAGTTCTTTCATGGCCTTGGCTCCCATGTTGTATTCTCACGTAAGTGTCAGTGCGTCTTCGGCGGCCCGATGCAAGGCAACAATGGCCGCGGGAATGCTGTCGGAAGCCCGAAACACGGACGAACCGGCGACGAGCACGCGGGCACCGGCAGCGACGGCCGGTCCGACCGTTTGAACCGTCACTCCGCCGTCGATCTCCAATTCGCAATTGGGGTTCTCCGCATCGATGGCTTGCCGAACTTGTTCGATCTTCTTCAGCGTCGCTTCGATAAATGTCTGACCACCGAATCCCGGATTAACCGTCATAATTAACACGAGATCCACTTCTCTAAGGATCGGCTCGATGGCCGTGGCAGGTGTAGCCGGATTGAGGACAACACCTGCTTTACATCCCAAAACGCGAATCTGTGTCACGGTGCGATGAAGGTGCGGGTTATTTTCCACGTGTACGAGCAGTGAATCAGCACCGGCCTGGGCAAACGCCTCCAGATACTGGTCTGGATGCGAGATCATCAAATGCGTCTCAATTGGTAGCGAGGTGCATTTTCGCAGAGACTGGACGACGGGCACTCCCACGCTGATATTGGGTACAAAATGCCCGTCCATCACATCGACGTGAATCCGGTCGACGTCATCCGAGACGACTTGCTGAACTTGTTCTCCGAGTCGACAAAAGTCGGCGGCGAGAATAGAGGGTGCGATTTTGATGGACGGTTTAGTGGGAATCATCATGCATTGCCGGCGAGACAATCGAAACAGAAGCTCTGTTCCAAATTGTAGCCTCAACGCTGCAAAACTTGTAGTGGCCGCGGACGTAGCCACGGCCACCGCTGGCACTGAGCAACGGCACCGGATCGTGAACTGTCACCCGCTGAGTGTCGATCGGCGATGCCGCACGTTTCGTATGACCAGGCAGCATAATCCCGCGAAGAGGAACCATGAGGATGGCTCTGGCACGGCCACGAGTTGGTAGATGATGCCGCCGTTACCATCGGCCGGGGTATTGGTCACCATGGCGTAAAGTTCCCCATGACCGTCTTGTCCGAACCCGTGGACAGTTAGGCCGTCGGGGAGTCGACCGTTGGCGAATTGAGGGAGTTGGAATTCCTTGATTTCGCCGGAGGTGAGATCGGCGTAGAAAAGTCGGCCGTCGACGCGTGGCGGGAGGTTTTGCAGTGCCAGATCGCCGAAGACATATTTTCCTTCGAGTTCGGGAAT
>JAGQPD010001238.1 GCA_020426865.1 Planctomycetales bacterium | reverse complement strand
TGCGATCGAAATCGGAAATGACGGCGAAGTGCCACTTACGCAAGTTCAAATCCAGTACAACATTGATGACAATCTTCAGCTAATAGGTATGTCAGATACCACAGGCTTTCAACAGGATAACAACCTCTTGACGGGCCTCGTACCCCGGTTGGAGGTCAACGAAACCAGAACCTTCCGCATTGGCTGCAAAGGCTTGCGGCCAGCAACGACGGCTTGCAACGAAGTGAGCATTACCTGCGACCAGGGCGTTTTCAAAACCGATCGTGTCTGCGTCGCCGTGACTCCTGCTAACCCTGCCGACATCGATTCACTGCAACCCAATGCGATGACACTACCACCCGAGGCGGCAACACAGTCCGAAGTACGGTTGCGTCCGGCGGTTGTGGACGAGGCACAAGGCAGGACCGATGCAACAGCGGATTCGCCGCTGCAAGTGCACGTGACCCCCGGTGCTGCTCACCTGAAACGCGGCCATCAAGGTGCGTACTTTGTCGAAATCGTCAACAATGGCGAAGCTCCCCAGCGGAATGTGGTATTGGAGTTGTTGCTTCCAGAAGGCTCGAGATACCTGCGGGCACTTGCCCCGCCACGAATTGAACCTGCTACAATTTCCAACAGTGGCCGCTTGATCGTGTTCTCGCCGGTCGGCGTGCTGCGGACGAAGGAAAGGGTGATTTATGAAATCACGCTGGAAGGACTCGCCAGCGGCCGCGGCGAACTGACCACGACCGTCCGTAGCGATCAAAAGCCCGTGGGAATGCAACAGACAACCCCGGTGATGATCTTCGAAGATTAGCCATTTTCCATGTCACGCTTTGTCGTGCTTTTTCACGAGCTATCTCCTGACGGTTTGCGAACGTCGCATTGGGACTTCATGGTCGAACACAACGCCGCCCTGCTAAGTTGGGCGTTGCCAGCTCCTCCTTGGGAAGTATACGAACAAACGTGCTCGCGACTGGCCGATCATCGCATCGATTATCTTCAAATCGAAGGCCCGATTTCCGGCGACCGCGGCCATGTCACTCGACTAGATTGCGGCACCGCTAGCGAGCTTTCGGTCTCCGCCGATCGTTGTGCGATGAGACTGCTCGGCACGTTGCTTAGCGGCACGGTCGTGCTGGAACGAATAAACCAGGATGGTGACGCACACACACAGTGGCACTGGTCTTACATGCCCGACATCATCAAAGGCGCATGAAGCAACTTTCGCCGCGCGGCCATCGTTCCTGTCGTGGACGAACGCTCGCCGCTCTGACTGTGACCCGCGACATAGACTTCGCCATCACGCAATTGAATCGTATCAATCCATACATCCCGGCCATGATCCAATACCGACTCCGGAAGATAGACCATCGCCACCGGGTCGCCGTCTGCATCATCCCAAATCACAGGTATGCGGGCCCGAAGTGCCGCCTGGTCGATCTTCTCTACCGCAATCTCTGTCAGCCCGCATACGGCGCCAACTTGCGTCTTCTTCAACCGCACTGCCAGCACATTCGGCTCGTCAGTTGACTGGACATCCACGGCGATCGTGATTACCGTTGGCGGGCGATGACCCAAGTATCGGCAAGCCAGCTTCGCTTCACCCGATGCGATCCGTACTCGCGGATCCTGAAACGTGTGCGGCAGCAACGCTGGAAAACGCTTCCGTAACTCTAACGCCAACCACCCATTGATCTCGTCGTCTGTAAACGTCGCCTCCCAATGATCGGACGACGTCATCTCATCTTGTAGGCGCTGCACTCCCTGATCCATCGCCCGCTGGTCCGCCAACAATTGCGCTGCCGGAACCGTCAGGGAATGTTGATAAGATGCTGGAAACGACACGGCCGCCAACAACATCGTGATCAACGCCAGACCACTCATCGTCGCCAACGCCACCGCCATCGCCCCCCGCAAGAGCGGCCTTCGCATGGCCTCCGCCAATTCGATCAACGCCCGTTCCCGCTCTTGAAGCATGTACCTCCCCCCAACACTTGCGATCCGCGACCTTTGACCATGGATCATCCATAACCGTTCAATCCATTACCGTTCAAAAACAGTCGCAATCCACGCTCACTACGCCCCACCCTAAACTACGCCCGCCCCTTCCGCCCGCTGGCCTGTTCCGAAAATAGTCTACGAACGTCTCAGCCGAAAGGTTCGAAATCAGGATTTCCTTGCGCTGACCCCGCCCACGCTCCTCCACACCCAAGCAAACCCCTCTATTGGGTGGTACATCCTGGCCCAAAAGGCATATTTTTTATTGGATGTCCGGATTGGGGATTGAGAGGTGGTCCGTCGGCGGCAATACGGCAGTTGTCGTCGGAGGGCCCAGCTAAATTCTAGCACAGAATCTCCATTTCGCGTCGGGGGATTGTGGGTTGAGATGGTTAGCGGTTATTGGAACCTCAGTAGGGCATATTTCTTTTTGCCGCTGCGGAGGACGATGATGGTGGGAGTGACGAGGTCGGAGGAATCGAGTTTCGTGTTGAAATCGGATAGGCGGCGGTTGTTGACGTAGACACCCCCTTGTTGGACGAGGCGGCGGGCATCGCTTTTACTGTTGGAGAGCCCGGCGGCGACGAGGGCGTCGAGGATTGGCAGTCCATCATCAAGTTGCGATTTGGGCAATTCGTGGCTTGGTACGTCGGCGAAGATGGTATTCAATTCTTCGTCGGTTTGCTGGTCGATTTCGGCACCATGCAGCACATTTGTGGCACGGATGACTTTAGCCAATTCGGTTGGGCCATGAA
>JAGQPD010000045.1 GCA_020426865.1 Planctomycetales bacterium | reverse complement strand
ATCGACGAACTGGATGCGCTGGGGAAGACTCGCGGGACCAGCATTGTGGGCGGTCATGACGAGCGGGAACAGACGTTGAATGCGTTGTTGGTAGAAATGGATGGTTTTGATTCCAATAGTGGTGTCATTGTGATGGCCGCCACGAATCGCCCCGAAATGTTGGATCAAGCATTGCTCCGGCCGGGTCGGTTCGACCGTCAGGTGCTAGTCGATCGCCCGGACGTCCGCGGTCGCGAGGATATCTTGAAGGTGCACGTCAAGTCCGTCAAGCTTGACGCTTCGGTCGATCTCAAAGAAATCGCGGCGATTACGCCGGGGTTCGTCGGTGCCGATCTGGCCAACCTCGTGAACGAAGCCGCGCTGCTGGCCGCTCGAAAGAACAAATCCGCTGTTGGCTCAAGGGAATTCAACGATGGCGTTGAGCGAGTAACGGCGGGGCTGGAGAAGAAGCAGCGAGTGATGAGCGAGGACGAGAAGCAACGAGTCGCTTATCACGAGGCGGGGCATGCGTTGGTGGCGTACAGCCTTCCCAACACCGATCCGGTCCACAAGGTATCGATCATCCCACGTGGCCTCGCCGCACTTGGCTACACGTTGCAGCGTCCCGAGGGCGATCGCTACTTGATGACCCAAAGTGAATTGGAAAGTCGCATACAAGTTCTGCTCGCGGGCACCGTCACCGAGGAAATGATCTACGACGATATTTCCACGGGTGCCCAAAACGACCTGGAACGTGCCACCGAGATTGCTCGCGCGATGGTCATGGATTACGGCATGAGCAAACTAGGACGCATCGCGTATCGCGAATCTTCGCGATCCGCTTTCTTGGCGCACGCCGGCGAGGAACGGTTGCATAGTCACAGCGAAGAAACCGCTCGCGAAATCGATCAAGAAGTCCGCCGGATCCTGGGTGACGCGTTGAAGAAAACTCATGATATCCTCCAGACTCGGCGTGCTGCCCTTATGGCGCTCGCAGAAGAATTGATCGAAGTGGAATCGATTGAGGCTCATGATCTGAAGCGGATTCTGGAAGCCAACTCATCTCGCCCCCAGGTCGTTCCGGGGACCAGTGAGGGGGCGAAGCGAACCGTCAAGAACGAATCGACGGATGCGATTGACGGAGATGCCGTGGAGAAAAGCGGGTAGCTTGAGCCTTTCATCCCGCTCAGGGAAACTTTACCAACCTAGGATGTCGCATGCCAAAACTTTCCTTTACCGTACCCCATTCGCACGACCCCGCCATAGCCGTGGAAATGGTCCAGCCCGCGCTCGAGAAAACCATCAAAGATTTCGAAGGCCGCGACGCCGAAATCAACTGGTCCGGTAACGAAGCGGACTACAAATTCAAGAGCCTCGCCTTTACGATTACCGGACACATGGCAGTTAGCGACAACGAAGTACAAATCGATATCGATTTGCCCTTTGCCGCATTGATGTTCAAAGATAAAGTTGGCAAGGCAATTACCAAGAATCTCGGCCGCGCGCTGCAGTCGGATCCTTCGTCGTAGAACTTAACTCTCGTCTCGCGTCCTTTAAGCCACGATCGACCACGGCAGGAACATCGTATGTCGGCAATCAAGCTGGCCATTCAACTCGCTTCTCTGCGTCTGCCGCTGAAAGCGGCTCTTCAAACCGCTGCGCGGCTTGGCGCCACGGCGGTCGTGATCGATGCCCGTCGCGAGCTGAAACCTCGCGAACTTTCGGTGACTGGCCGTCGTCAGCTCAAGAAAATGCTCGACGACCTGAGGCTGAAAGTATGTGCGGTCAGCTTCCCTACCCGCCACGGCTATGGCGATATCGATCGACTCGATCAACGCGTCGCCGCTACGAAAGAGGCGATGGACTTCGCCTACTCTTTGGGAGCTACAGTCGTCGTTAACCAGGTCGGTCGCGTTCCCGACGATCCTGACGACCAGCAATGGGCGACCATGCTGGAAGCGCTGCATGACATTGGCCGTCACAGTCAACTTTGTGGCGCAACATTGGCGGCCGAAACCGGCAGCGAAAGTGGCAGCGACCTCAAGCGCTTGATCGACGCCCTTCCTGACGGTTCGATCGGCGTGACCTTCGATCCTGGTAATCTGATTGTCAACGGACATTCGGCCAGCGATGCCCTGCCACTGTTCGCTTCCCATGTCCTCCACGTCCAGGCCCGTGACGGCGTCCGCGATTTGGCTCGCGGCCGTGGCTTGGAAGTAACCCTCGGCCGCGGGTCGGTCGATTTCCCGGAGCTACTCGGAACGCTGGAAGACGCCGGATACCGCGGCTACTACACCATCGTTCGCGACGCAAGCAATGATCCCGTTCGCGAGATAGGCGACGCGATCATGTATCTTAAGCAACTGAACGGCTGAGAAGCTGAGCAGCCAACCAATACTATGCGGTTCTAGGTATTCACGCAATTCTGTCGCGGCTGGAGATCTCCAAGTCAAACAGTCGTCGTACCGCATGCCACACACGACCGCTGTCCGAGGTACAATCGGTACGTGAAGCTCGGCCACATCGCCTTGGCGAGCCGATTCCGTTGGACTTGGAGCGGTCGAGCTACATGTTCGTCTCGACCGTCGCTGCCATGATGATGGGTGCCGTTTCGTCGGCTCCCTTGACAAACTCGATCGATTCCACCGGATCGGATCGCTGCGGTGCGACCGACAAGAATCTTATCTGGCGCCCGCGCATGGCAATTGCCGGTTGTGACTTCGGTACGTCGGTCGCGCCAACGTAGTCCGCGAAATGCTCGCCATTTATCAACTCCTGCTCCTCCACTTCGCCGCCGGCATAATGTATTCGCACCGTCATCGACACTGTCCCGGCATCGCGCGACGGAAACCCCCAACCAGCGATACCGCTAAGCAGATGAATCGCTTTCACGGGGCCATTGACCGGCAAGGAAACTGACCGAGGCATTTCGCGAGTGACACCGCCCACCGGACTATACAGTAGGATACAGTTCGGAACCTCACCATCTTTCGGATCGATCAATTGAAACGGCACGTTTTGAATTGTCTGTGGTTCCCATCCGCGAATCGTAATGCGTTCAAATCGGGCGTCGCGGCTAGTGAACATCCCTCGATCGCTGCAAATGGTCGCAACTTTTCGCAAATCCAGCGGTACATATTTACCGCGAACCGTGAGGAATTCAAGTAGGTCCTTAAGATTGGCCGCGGTCAACTGCTTTTCGAATCCTTCGGGCATCAGCGATTTCTTCGAGGCCGAAAGCAGTTCGATGTCATCACGAGATAATTGAGTCTTCTTGCCTTCTGCGTCGATCAATTCAATCGAAGTCCGAGATTCTGAACCCAGCATGCCGTTGAGAATCCGTCCGCCCTTCGTCTCGACGCGGTAGATGCGGAAGTTTCCTTCAACACTGCGACTTGGGTCAAGAATGTGAATCAACAATTCGTGCTTCGGATGGACGGCCATTCCCGTCAGGTCGGGGCCGATCGCCGACCCCTCGCCACTGTGCATGTGACAGATGGAGCACGTCTTCTTGAAGATCTCTTTCCCTAATGTAGCGTCCCCATGTTCCTCGGTAATCGCCATCAAGGATTCCACGACCTTTTGGCGGTCGGGATCGGGCAGCACACCTCCGCTCGCCAGCAAAGCGCGCGTCCGACGTCTGACATCAACGTCGGAGTGCGTCGTTAACGATTGCCGCTGGTCGAGCGACAAGTCGGTCAGCGATACCGTTTGCTTTTCAGCGGCATCAAGCAGGGCCTTGGTCCATTCAAGACGACCGAGCAGCAAGCGAAATGCTCCGCTACGCATCGCCGGCGACAACTGATCAATCTGTTGTAACAGGATGGATCCCAGATCCGAGACTTCGCTGGCAGACAAGGCATCGAGAAAGCCATCAGCTAGATTCGTCGAGATCTGCGGCGATAGCCGCTCGACAATTTGCCGGACCGCCTCCGGGTCTTGCGAACGAAACGCAATCAACTGTCGAGCTGCCTCGATGCGCGACGCCTCACTCTTGTCGGTTTGGTTCAATTGCGCCGTCAGGTCTCTGGCTACTTGGTCCGCGTATTTCCGAAACCGCTCGCCGCCCCAACTCGATGCCAGCCAGGCCAACTTGCCTCGTTCGGCAACTGGTAGAGATTCAAGCAGCAAGTCCAGCGACTTGACCATCGAATCGTCCATTTGGATGGCCTGACCAACCGGCCAACCGTTTGCCAGTCCACGGATCATCGCTTGTGCGATCTCGGGATTGGCATTTCGCAACTGTTGGATCAACATCCCCATTGTGCCCGCGTCTTCACTTCGAGCAACATGATTGGCAACGACTTCCACCAACGTGTTCAACGTCGGCGACGTGTCCTTGATTTCTGTCAGGGCGGGCAGCGCCGATGTTGCCTGCATCGCTGCCGCACTGGTGGCCGCTTGGGGAATCCACCGGTCATCGCGATTTTCAGCCCTGGCCATCGCGGCGACGATCGCTGGCCCAGCCTCCGCGTGTGGTGGCAGATCCGACAATGCCAACATGGCGGCCAAGCGGACTTGTGCGTCCTGGTCCTGCATTACATTTGCTGCCAACAATTCGTCGACCGACCCAGTCGTTGCCGGAAGTACCATCACCGCGTTGCGGCGCACGCCGGCGGACGGATGTCTCAACGCCTGCCGCAGGACGGCATTGGCTGCTGTGTTGTCGTCCGAAAGGGAAAAGGCTCCTAAGCCGTGCAACGTCCACAGGGCGTGGATGGCGCCCACGTTCAGGCCGATCTCGTCCACGGACGCATCGCGAACCAGCCCGAGCAGGTCTTGCACTACATCTTGGTCGCCTCGTTCCACGAGCAACCTTTGGGCCTGCTTGCGCCAAAACATGTTTGGGTTTCGCAGCGTCGCGACCAACTCCGCTGGTGAGGCTCCCTTTAGCGAAAACGGTTTGGCGGGAGCTTTGTCGTGCACGACGCGATAGATCCGTCCGTGTTTTTTATCGCGCAGATCCGATTCATAAGCATTCCCCTTGCCCGTTTCAAAACCGCGGGGCGTGGGATTATGCTGGACGATGAAGTTGTACCAATCGACGATCCACACATTACCGTCGGGCCCTACCTCAGCCATGATCGGTGCGGTCCATTCGTCATCGCTGGCCAGCAGATTGAACGGATTCGTCGACTTGAAATCGCTCCCCTCTCCGGTGATCACGAACGCACCGGTCAAGTGTCCGGTCGGGCCGTTTACAAACGCCGCGCGGTTCCAGTATTCACGTGGATAATTCCGAGCGGTATAAAGTGCGTGCCCGGCACCTGCCGTGTAACCACCATGATGATCAACCTGTCGAATCTTGTCCGTGATCGGTTTGAATAGATGCGTATCGGCCATGCTGCCGAGCGTCAGCGAAATGTTCCAGCCACGCACACGCTCGTAATAGCGATTGGCGATCGGCATGTAGACGCTGGGATTGCGATTGGCCGTCGAACCAAAGATGATCCCCTCCTCGCTAATCCCCAGGCCCCAAGTATTATTGTTGGTCGACCGAATGAACTCGACGCGCGAACCATCGGGTTGAAACCGGAAGAATCCCTGACGGAACTGTGCCTGTTGTTGTTCGTCAATGGCGGGGCGCGAATCATTGTAGCCCTGCATGGCCCAGATCCAATTGTCCAGACCGTATTGAAAATTGCTCACACCGCCGTGCGTATCGCCCTGTTCCCATCCAGTAAAGAGAACCCGCTTTTCGTCGGCAACGTCGTCGCCGTCGGTATCCTTCAGATACAGCGTCTCGATTCCATTCTGCACGATCACGCCACCGCGATAAAAGGTGATGCTCGCTGGAATACTCAGCTTTTCCGCAAACACCGTGAACTTATCGGCCTTCCAGTCGCCGTCGGTATCCTCGCAGATGCGGATACGGTCTCGACCCTCACCGGGCGGCTGTAGTTCATTAGGGTAATCGTACGTTTCCGAGATCCACAATCGTCCGCGTTCGTCCCAGGTCATGCAGATCGGTTTTCCTTCCAACTGCGGATCCGCTACGAACAGCTCGACGTGAAAATCCTTAGGCGTCACAATATGCTTCAGCGATTCCTCGGCGGGCAACGGTTTTTGCATCAGCTGCATCGGGCGATCTTGATCACCCCAACGGCCGGAGGGGGGATAGAAAGGGATCTTGGCGCCCACGTTGACATATTCAAACGGTTGCACATCCTTCCGCAGAGGTGTCATTTCCGGAATGGGAAATGCACGTGCATCCTGGTATGGCCCGGCCAGTTCCGGGTCATCACCAGCGGCCCAGCGAATACCTCGTTCCACGAGATTCTGAAAGCCGACATTTCCCCACGTACGCTGGTCATGTCCCCAAGCGGTATAAAATACGCGTCCCTTGCCGTGCGTCCGGACCCAAGTCCACGGTTCGCGCCCCTCTTGATCCACGCGATAGCTGAGAACGGTCCGATCCTTCTCGTTATGCAGATGATGCACATAAGTCTCGTCCCAACTCTCGAATCCAGAAAAACCGCGCATGATCGGGTGATCGGATAGGGCAATCTCGTCACGAAAAACGCCAGTTCCGTGTCGGCGAAACTGAGCTCCCATCAGCGCAACCATCTCCGGCGAATTGCGAAAGCAGTATGTAGCACAATGGAGTGGTGCGAAACCGTGACCTTCGTCGACGTACGCCAGGATCGCATCCGCTTGTGACGCTTCAATGTTGTCAATGTTCGCATACAGCAGCAGTACGTCGTAGGTCCGGAGATTCTCCAGATTGATATCGTTCATGTTTTCGGTGTAGGTCAGCCGGATTCCGCGCGGCTGCAATACCGGTTGCAACTGGGCGAATCGCTCGTCAGGACGATGGTGCCCCTGGTCACCCAAAAACAACACTTTCAAGTCGCGCGCCTTTGTTGGAACGATCGACGCAAGGGCGAGAACGCCAAACAGGACAACACGGACGACCGTCGTCCACCGTGAACTCTGTCGACGCCATCGCCGACCGACTTGGAACCGCCATCGCCTGATCATCATTGGTTGCATCCCCTCGCGTGCCTGTTCATGTACGAAGAATATACGAAAACGCCGAGCGACTTCGGCGGCAACGGGCCTAAGTCAGAGTGAACTTGGGCAACTGCACGATTTCGCCACCCTTAAGTGCCGATTCGTGAGCACAAATGCCGACGCACGTCCAATTGGCGCTCTTTACGGCATTGGGCCACGGTTCGCGGTCCTCGACCAAAGCCGTGACGAACTCATTCACCAAATGCGGATGTGAACCGCCATGCCCGCCCCCCTGGATAAACGACAGATGGTCGGCATCCTCGATCGACCGCGTGAACTTGCGAATCGGTTCCGGCAACAAATGTGCGTAGTCCGGAACATCAACGAGCGACGGAATCTCCGGTTCGGGCTTCTTGGCCGTATGGATGACATGCTTCTCGCCTTCAACCAACGTCCACTCGAAGCTCTTCTTCGTCCCGTACACATCGAAACTCTCGCGATACTGTCGAGCGGTATCGTACAAGAAACGCCAGATATGGGCGGCAATGTCGCTGTTGGCAATCTTGATATGACAGGACTCCACAGCAAATCGGTTGCCCGACTTCTCTTCGATATCCTTGCGAACTCGGCCCGATCCAACGCAGCTGACATACTCTGCCACGCCGTCGACCAATCCTAATACCGGACTGACAACGTGCGTCGCGTAATGCATGGGGATCATCCGTTCCCAATAACTCGGCCAACCATCCATGTCCTGAGGATGCGAAGCTGCCATGTATTGAATGTCGCCCAATTCCCCCTTCGTATACATCTCCTTGATGAACAAGAACTCGCGACTGTAGACGACCGTCTCGGCCATCA
>JAGQPD010001237.1 GCA_020426865.1 Planctomycetales bacterium | reverse complement strand
ACCTGTTCTTCGAAAACTCGACGCGGACACGGACCAGTTTCTCACTTGCCGCTCGACGACTTGGCGCCGATACCGTCGAATTCACGGCCTCGAGCAGTAGTCTTTCCAAGGGCGAGACGTTTATCGATACAGCCAAGAACATCGAAGCGATGAATGTCGATGCAATGATCATTCGGCACTCCACACCCGGTACTCCCCACGTGTTGGCCAAGAATGTGGACAGTTCCGTCATCAACGCAGGCGATGGTCCGCACGAACATCCCACGCAGGGATTGCTGGACATCTTGACGATCCGGCAGCATCGCGGCACGATCGACGGGCTGACCGTCGCACTCGTCGGCGATATCGCTCACAGCCGCACCGCGCGATCGAATATCTGGGGCCTACAAAAGTTGGGTGCTAAGGTCATCGTTTGTGGTCCGGCAACGCTTGTCTCGCGTCGGTGGACGGAAATGGATGTCGAGGTCTCCCACGATTTGGACGAGATCCTCCCGCGGTGTGATGTCCTGAACCTGCTGCGCATCCAATTCGAGCGTCAGTCAACGCGACCCTTTCCCTCCGTCCACGAATACGCACTGTTGTATGCCATGAACAGCCAGCGGATCGCGCGTGCCAAACCAAACATCCTGATCACCGCCCCGGGGCCGATCAACCGAGGTGTGGAAATCACCCCCGATGTGGCCGACGGCCCCCACTCGGTCATCCTGCACCAGGTCACCAACGGTTTAGCCGTCCGCATGGCGGTGCTGTGGCTGCTGTTGGGCGGCAAGTCGTACCAGAATTGACGTTATCCTCGCACCGTTTTTTGAAAAATCCAGGACAAGCACCCGATGGCCCGTCTCGTCATTCAGAATGGCCGTGTGATCGATCCGAGCCAGTCTTTGGACGATTATGTCAACTTAGTGGTCGAAGATGGCAAGGTGGCCGCCCTGGGAGCCGCCGCCGGTCCGACCGATGAAGTCTGGGATGCAAGCGGAAAATTGGTCGTGCCGGGGCTGATCGACTTGCACGCCGAACTGCGGGAACCGGGATTCGAAGAAGATGAAACGATTGCCACCGGTACCGCCGCCGCACTTCGCGGTGGATTTGCCACCATCGCCTGCCTGCCCAACACCGATCCCCCGATCGATTCGCAGGCGTCGGTGGAATTCGTCCATCATCAAGCCAATCGCGCCGGCAATTGCAATGTGGTGGTGCTCGCGTGTGTGAGCAAGAATCGCGAAGGGCACCAGTTGGCGGAGATCGGTTCGTTGGTCAAGGCAGGGGCTGTCGGCTTTACCGATGCCAGTGCGCCGATTCATAACGCCGAGCTGATGCGGCGAGCACTCGACTACTGCCAGATGTTTGACCGGCCCGTGATGAACCATCCGGAGGTGCTCGAGTTGACACGGGGAGGCATCATGCACGACGGCTCGACGGCCATGATCCTCGGCCTGGCCGGGCTCCCGCCCGCTGCAGAGGACGTGATGGCCAGTCGCGATCTGCGTCTGGCCGAAGCGACCGGCGGGCGTCTCCATCTGATGAACATCTCCAGTGAAGGAAATGTCGATCTACTGCGACGCGTCAAGTCACGAGGCGTCACAGTAACCGCAGACATCAATGTGGCAAATTTTACATTGACCGATGAAGTCCTACGCAGCTTCGATACCAACTGCAAACTGAATCCTCCATTGCGTTCGCGACGACATGTGCAAGCATGTATCGAGGCGATCGCCGACGGAACTATTGACGCCATTGCCAGCGGCCACACACCGCGCGCCGTGGAGAAGAAGATGCGCGACCTAAGCGAAGCGCCATTCGGCATGGTCGCGCTCGAGACGGCCT
>JAGQPD010001236.1 GCA_020426865.1 Planctomycetales bacterium | reverse complement strand
CCAACGGGCTTGTCCCGTTGGACGGCAAGTCTGTCGGCTAGTTGCAACTTATTTGTGCATGGCCGCCAACGTTTCCGCAAACGCTTTGCCAATTTGTACCATGATCTTGCCGGAGCCGAGGTAATGGAATTCGGCGTTGGATTTTCCCACCTCGTAGATTCTTAATTCCTCGGGCGTGAAGTGTTCTGCCCTGTAATTGGCCAACTGGGCCTCTCGCTCTTGGGCACTTAACGACTTGTCCTGGTTCAGCTCGCGGGTCTTGGATTGGACCTTGCCCCAACGCTGAGAGAGCTCACCCAGTTGGAGGTCCCAACATTTTTCCGTGAATACGGCTGCGACATTTCCTTGGAATTCAACGAGCGATGCCGGGGCAGCCATCGCATCGCGGAAGTTCTGATGGATCGCCTTGTATCGCTGTTGGGATGCGTCATATTCGCTGGTCGGACCGCCGACCCCCATCACACCAATGACAAAAGGTAGGTTGGGGGTGTCCAAGTCGCGTCGCACGTCCCGGATGAACTGTGCCAACAACGTTGAATAGTCCCCGTATCCGCCTATTTGATCACGCTGTGGGTAGACGCCCTGATCCACCATGTCATTCCAGCCCTGAAACCAGACGAAGCCAGCCAATTCGTAGCCGGCATCCACGTCGTAGTCGGGACAGACCCGCTTGAGATCGCTAAGGACCGTGCGGACGTGGTCGGTCATCAGTCGATAGTACTTTCCCGAGGCTTCCGTGCGTGCCGCAACCTCCTGCTTGATGTCTTTCCCTTGTGATTCTAATTGTGCCAGTTGTTTTTCGTTAAACTTGTATGGGCCGGCGCTCGGCGGTCGAAAGTCGGTGTGCAGCGATTTGCCGCCCCATGCCGTCTTGATGATCAAGATCGGCTCGCCGACCAACTGCTGCATCGTAACGCCGAACATCAACTCGGGGCCAATCTTCACGTCGCGCCCCGCCGCACCATAACCGACCGTCAACTGCCCATGCCGCTCTTGCTCACTGCCATCATGTCCAATTGACGAGATCCACACGTGCTGACAGACGATAGGAGTCCCGTCCGCGCTGCGCAGCATCTTCAGCAGCGGAGCTGTCTGCGGATCCATCCCCAAATGTTCGAGCGTGCGGACTTGTGCGTGCCCCTGCATGTTCGACTGCCCGGCCAAAATGAAGACCTTCAGCGGCGAAGCGGCAGACGCTTGCGGTCCGATCCATACAATCAGTGCGCAGGCGATCGTCGACACGATTTGAGATTTCATCCGCAGTTCCTCAATTTTAGAATGATGCTTGACAAAAAACGACCACTTGACCAGAGAGCTCGGGCAAGAACGGTTTACATTAAACCAATAGCAGCAATGTTTGTCGAACCGAGGCTTTCAGAAGAAATTAGAAACTCAGCAGTTACGGCATCGATTTTGGGTGAACGAGTGGTTATGGTATAGACAAACATTTGCACAACACGGATCTACGCAATCGCAAGTCGCCCGATGCGGCAGTCGTATAATGCAAGACCAACAACACGATTCACACGAAACCGACGCCAGTGCAACCTTGCCGTTGGTGTTTTACCACTCCCGGATCGCAGCAATTGGACAGCTTGTCTTAGCCGCGATAGGTGTGTGCCTAAGTGCTGGTATTCTCGCAAACGTCCAAAACGCAGGCGTCGTCCCCGTGCTGTTTTTGGTCGGTAGTCTCGCGTTTGGAGCTTTTGCCGGCCGTAAACTTGTCTCCACCGCGCCGGCACTGGTTATCGACCAACACGGAATCGGTATACCCGAGGGCGTTATCCCTTGGGATTCCATTGGCAAACTGGTCGTGTCGCGGGGCGGTGTTCCCATAAGGCTCAAACTACACGTGGAAGTGCCCAACGGCGTGCATACAATTGATCTACAGGAACTGAATCGGTTGCCGGACCGAGCTCTCCGCGAAATACGGCAACGAGTGCAGCATTGTCGCCCGGATTTGCTGTAAGTTCATGCAAAACTCAGGGGCCGCGAACGGGGCTACCCTTCGCGGCCTGGCCAATCATCCCACCAGAGGCGAAATGTGCGCCATTGTTGTTCCAGGAAAGCACGCTGTGATGGGCTGAGCTTATCCGACCCGTTCAGTTGGAATTGATATTCGGCAGCGCCTTCCAGCACCATCAGATGTTTGTAATACAGGACAAGATCGGGCCCTTCGTCGTATTTGGAGAGGACGGCCAGTGCGTTGTCGAGTTCGGCGGCCAGGCGGCGGGCATTGACATCGCCGCGCGCGGCACGCTGGCAGAGTTCTACCAGGCGAAGTACTGGTCCTGGAAGCGCGTTGCCGACGCCGGTGATAGCGCCGACGGCACCGCAACGAACGAAACCATGAAAAACCTGCGTGTCGACGCCAACCATCAAGGACAGCTCGGAGTTTCCGCTGGTGATGTGCTCGGCGGCGTACGTCAATGATTCCGCTCCACCGAATTCCTTAAATCCGATCAGATTCGGGAACTCGCTGCGCAAATCAAAGAACAGATCGGCCTTCGTCTCGAAGCCATAATACGGGCTGTTGTAGATCAC
>JAGQPD010001235.1 GCA_020426865.1 Planctomycetales bacterium | reverse complement strand
CAATTTCCGGACAGACACTAGCTAGAGCTAGAGGGCTAGAGCCATTGGCTTACGCTGACAACTGAAACTCGAACCGCGACCCAACTTCAAAACAAGCGTCTGAGGCGAGTCCCACGGACTCGCACGAGGCGCATCGCGTCTCAACCCAGTCGCAATTCGATCGCCAGCCTCAGAACTCCTGATCTAGGCGGTGGCCCTTGGGGGGTTCGGAGCGGCGTTAACCCTTGTGTAAAAGGAGGTTGCGCATTTTAGGCCGAGTTTTCGGGGAGCTTTAGGAGGGGAAAAAAAGAAGGTACCTTCAACCTCTGCTAAAAAACCACACGGTTTAAGGAGGAAGGTACCTTGCCACAAGCATTATTGCCAATCATCGCCGACGGGGCTACCCCCATTAATGACCGGATCAGCGTCGTGAAAGAAGGAGAGGAATGGACCTATTTTTGTGGCGTCCAGCCCGTGTTTGTGCACCCCGAAGGGGAGCGTGCGTCCTTTCTCATGTTCACCGCCCAACTTGTTTGTCAGGGCGCCTGCAAACAAGCCGAGATCATTCGAGCGTTTGGTGTCTCCGCCAACAGCGTCCGCCGCAGTGTTGACAAGTACAAAACCGAAGGGATTGCGGGATTCTATCGGCCACGCAAAACACGTGGTGCCACGGTGTTGACAGAGGATGTTATCGCGCAGGCTCAGATACTTCTCAGCCAAGGTTCTTCCCGACGCCAAGTGGCTGACCAACTGAAGATCCATGATGACACGTTACGCAAAGCCATTCACCAAGGACGCCTGCATCAACCAACCGCCGATCGTCTTGCCGTGGTCGACAACCAAGGCCCGGCCGCTTCCAATCAGTCGGACCGGAGCATGGCCGACGCCTCGGCCCAGATGGGAGTGGGGTGTACGCGTCCCGTGGAACGCGTGATGGCGGCACTGGGCCTGTTGTCAGGTGCATCGACAGAATTTGAAAACTGTCATGATGTTGCGTACGGCGGTGTGCTGTGCGCGTTGCCGGCGTTGTTCGCCAATGGATTGTTTGAGCATTTGCATCAAGTCTTTCCCCAGTTGCGTGGTTACTACACCACGCTCCAAGTCATTATTTTGTTGGCCCACATGGCCTTGTGTCGCGTGAAAACGGTCGAGCAATTGCAGTACGAATCCCCGGGCGAATGGGGGAAGCTGATGGGGTTGGACTATGTACCGGAAGTCCGTTGTTTACGCCAAAAACTGTCCCAACTCAGCGCGGACGATGCCCCCGAGAAATGGGCCGGCTTGCTTTCCAAGCAGTGGATGGAAGCCGCTCCCGAACAGACCGGTACACTCTACGTCGACGGTCACGTGCGACTGTATCACGGCCACCAAACCGAATTGCCTCGGCGGTACGTGTCGCGGCAGCGACTCTGTTTGCGTGGCACGACCGACTATTGGGTCAATGATGCCTGGGGACTTCCCTTTTTTGCGGTCGAGCGGTCGATCGATCACGGGATGCTCGAAGCCTTAAAGAGCGATATTGTTCCCCACTTGCTTCAAGATATTCCGAATCAACCCACCCCCGAAGAGCTGGCGGCGGATCCCTACCGTTGTCGTTTTGTGATCGTGTTCGATCGGGAAGGATATAGTCCCGACTTCTTTCACGAGATGTGGCAAACGCACCGCATCGCTTGCATCACCTACCACAAGTTTCCCAAAGAGAACTGGCCGGAAACGGAGTTCGTGGAAACAGAAATCACGTTGCCGCAAGGCGAAGTGGTCACGCTCAAGTTGGCCGAACGAGGCTCCCGTTTGGGGAACCAGAAGCTGGGTCTGTGGGTACGTGAGGTTCGCAAGCTGAATCCGAGTGGCCATCAAACGAGTTTGGTCAGTACGGCCTATGGTCAGCTCGCCCTGGCGGATGCGGGGGGACTATTCAACCGTTGGTGCCAGGAAAACTTCTTTCGTTACATGATGGAACACTATGCCATCGATGCACTTAGCGAATACGCGACCGAAGCGATTCCTGGCACGAATCAACCGGTGGTCAACCCCCGCTGGCGTGAGCTCGACCGGCAATACCGTTCGCTACGGACGAAGTTGCAACGGCGACAAGCCGAGTTTGCCGCGCACGTGACCGTTCCATCCAGCGCGTCT
>JAGQPD010001234.1 GCA_020426865.1 Planctomycetales bacterium | reverse complement strand
AATTCAACACAGGCTACACTCAGAAGTCGAATTGTTGTCACCGGCCGGCGATTGGGATTGCCTGCGCGCCGCGGTAGAAAACGGGGCGGACGCCGTCTACTTTGGGCTCGATTGCGGTCACAACGCAAGGGCTCGGGCCAAGAATTTTTCCGTGGACGATCTGAAGCCAAACATGGAATTCGTCCATCTGCGGGGCGTTCGCGGCTATGTAACGTTAAATACGCTGGTCTTCCCCAGCGAACTGTCGGACGTCGAAGGGCTTTTAGATAAGATTCTGGCCGCACACGTCGACGCCGTGTTGGTGCAGGACATTGGACTGGCACAGCTGATCCGCATGCACTGTCCCTCGCTGGCAATTCACGCGTCGACGCAGATGACACTCACCAGTGCCGAATCGTTGGCGGTGGTTGGGCAACTCGGCATCCAGCGAGTCGTATTGCCCCGGGAACTGTCGATCGACGAAATAGCACAAATCCACGAACAGGCGTCGATTGAATTGGAAGCGTTCGTGCACGGCGCGTTATGTGTCGCATATTCCGGACAGTGTTTGACAAGTGAATCGCTGGGAAACCGCAGCGCTAACCGTGGACAATGTGCACAAGCGTGTCGGTTGCCCTATGAATTGATCTGCGACGGACAGGACGTGCCGACGGGTGACGTCCGATATTTGCTCAGCCCGCAAGACCTGGCAGCCTATGATCACGTTCCGCAGCTGATCGCCGCCGGTGTCCGCAGCTTCAAAATCGAAGGACGGTTGAAGGCACCCGAATACGTCGCCAGCATCACGCGACGCTACCGCCAGGTCATCGATGCTACGTTGGCGGGTCATCCGGCGTCCATTTCGTTCGGCGAAAAACAAGAGATGGAATTGACCTTCAGCCGTGGCTTTTCACCCGGCTGGCTCGAAGGCTGCGATCATAAACGACTCGTGCCAGGACTGAGTTCCGCCAAACGCGGGATTCACATCGGCCACGTACACGAAGTACGTGACCGTTCCGTTACGATCGATTTGCAGGGCCCGTTATCCGCCGGCGACGGGATCGTCTTTGCTGGCGATCGCGCCGCCGGGACCGAAGTCGGCGGCCGGGTGTTCCAGCTCTTCCAGCGACGCAAACCCGTGCGACAAGAAGTTTCCCACGGACGCGTGGAGGTGACTCTTACCACCGACACCAAACAACTACGGACGCTGTATCCCGGACAACAGGTTTGGAAAACGGATGACCCCAAGTTGACTCGTGCGCTACGCAAGACCTATTCAAGTCCCGATCCTATCCGTCGCGTGAACGTGACGTTGCGAATCCAGGCCCGCACGGGGGATCCTTTGGTGATCGAAGGATTTGCCGATAACGGAGGACGCTGCCAGTTTCGCTCGTCCGAACCGCTGCCCCTGGCCACCAAACACGCCGCAACCGCCGACTTGTTTCAGACGCAATTGCGACGACTGGGGGGGACCGTCTACACGCTCACCCATGTCGACGCCGAAATCTCTGGCGAACCGCTCGTTCCGCTGAGTGTCCTCGGCAAAGCCAGACGCTCAATCGTTTCGCAGCTAAACGCCAGTGCCGTGGACCGATCGGCCGATCGTAACACACAAACCTCGACTCTCGCCGATCTGCAACAATCTATTCGCCACCGCGCATGGGGCGAAATCGCATCGACAGACGGACCCGTCGCGCTGCGAGTTACCGTGCGATCGCTCGGCCAATTGCGGGCGGCACTGGATCATCCTCTCGAAGGGATCTATGTCGACTTCCAGGACATTCGTCAATATCGCGAAGCGGTCGCGACTGCACACGACCGCG
>JAGQPD010001233.1 GCA_020426865.1 Planctomycetales bacterium | reverse complement strand
CAAGTTGCCGGGGGGATGAGGTAGTCGTTCCAAAGGCAACTCGGCGTCACCCCAAGCTTCAAACTCGGTAAGTCCCGACACGTGGCCTGTTGCATGCACCAACGTCGCACGCAGTCGCGTTGTTTGGACCGTTGGAAACTTCACAACATACGGCCGATGTCCTTCAATGCGGCTTTGGGAGTTGCCATTCGGCAAAGCTTGCCACTTACCATCGATCCAAGCGTCCAAATCAATTCGCTGCGGGGCGCGAATCGGCGAGACTTCGTTGCTGTTTTCGGTTCGGCCCGAATCTTCCAACACGTAGAGCTTTACCGTATCGACCGCGCGAGCTACGCCAAAATGGACCTCTACCCAATCTTCGGCATTGGCGGTACCTTCGCATGTCCATCGATTGGGTGGGTGTCGTAGATACCAGTAGTTACCATCGTGAATCTTCCCCAACGATGTACTCTCCGATGTAAACGATGCGTTCCACCGCGGGAAAAAGGTTCCATCGTTATTGGCAGCAAAGTTCGTGCGTGTCGTATCGCCCTGTTTGGCGACAGCGTTTGGTCTCGTCAACGGGACCGCACCCGGAATGACTAGGCGGTTAAGATTCGAGGAGGTCGATACGATTTTCCCGTCGACAAGGACATGGAACCCCGTTCCCTTACCGTAGCGATTGCCAGACTTGTCCCACAAAACCGACACTTGATGGCCGCGATAGGAAACGTCATCCAACGCGAAATAGTCCCAGTTCGGCGGCGCCAGCGGATACAACTCCAATGCGTCATCGTCTCGCGGGATCAAGCCGACCAGGCCCGTGATAATCAAATCGCAGTAGCCCGAATGGAAGTAGTGCTCTGAGTGGTTGTACGCATCATGGCCCTCAAAGGAACCGGTGTCCGGATGCAACGCTTCGGCAAGGTAGGGTTTTCCATCTTTGCGATGCGACCGGGCGTAGATTCGCAGCAACTCGACATAATTGGCGTTTGTGAGTACCCGGCCATCGTTTTGTAACAGGTTGGCCAGCGCTTTGAGTGTCTGTGTCGTGGCATACGGCCACGATTGGCCGCTCCACCAACAACAGCTCTTTTGCAGCAAGAACATCGGATCGTTGCGTTCCACGGTCGACGGACCAAATCCGGCATAAAACCCATCACGATCCATCAGCTTTTTCCAGGCAACTTCATATCGCGACTCGCCGCGAAACAGATTGAACTGCCAAGGAACATAACCGATCAGTTCGCGGCCGTGTGTGTCGCCGGCGAATTTTCCCGTCTCGTATGTTTTGGAAAGGGCTTTCATTTCGAATCCGTCGCGGTGTTCGTCATTTTTGAGCACCGGAAAGAAAAACTTGCGGCGCTCATCCCACATCAGGGCGATCATCTTTTCTCTCAATGCGTCCGCCTTGGCGTCGAACTGTTGTGATAGCTCGGTTTCGTTTACCAAATTTGCGATTTTGGCAATGGCCTTGGCATCGGCCCACATATAAGCGTTAAACGAAGGCCGATAGCTGGGCGCACCTCGCAAGATATCCTGCGTTTGCCGGCTGTTGATATTGAATTCCATCCCATCGTCGTGGCCCGTCTGCCAGAATAGACCAACGTCAGGCACGAATTGTCGGTGCGACCAACCTTCGTAGTTGGTGATCAAATCCGGCAACAGGTCAATCATCAAATCACGATTTGGGTGGACGAGGTCAACGGCCCACACCGAGTCGGCCAACCACGTCGAGTAGTTGCGAGGCTGGGCACCTGGCGTACGGAACCAATAGCGACTGTAGTCGTTAGCGATCCGCGGTGACTTCAACCAACGCGCCTCGTACAACTGATGTCCGGCGGGACAACTGATCGCTCCGTACGCCCCCGACCAGAACGGCCGATCAATGAACTCAGTAAAGGAATATCCACTATTGGGTGATCCGTATGTCAAGTGCTTGGTCAACAAGTCCCAGCGGTAATAGTAAGTGGTCGTGATGTCGGCATCCGGGCACTCGAAAAAGGGAATGTTCTGCCGATACCAATCGAAATCGCGGTTGTCCCAAAATGACTGGGCATTCAATTGTTGATCCTTGTCCAAGACCTGCCCCAAAGACGTGCCGGCAACGCACAGCAATTGGAGGCAGATCAACAGCAGTTTTGTGATATGTCCTCGTTGTCTACTCATCGCTTGGCACCCAATACTATGTGGTTCGAGGTATTGCCGCATCCGCCGTCAACTGGTTAGCCTTGAGAGATCATTGACACGCGGCGACAATAGGTCTTGTCCGATCGCTGGCAACAAAACCACCCCGGATCCTTGTGTCGTCCTACTCATGGTTGAAGCCCCCCACGGCCCTGCATCCTCAGCTCTGACCTTCAAGATTGCCGATACTCCCCAGGAGCTCGAGCAGATCGACCAACTATTGTATCGCACGTTTGTTCTGGAAGTACCCCGGTATGATGACCCCGGCACCGACCGGCTGACCGACAAATTCCATGAACGGAACGTCTATTTCGTGGCCGTTCGCGGCGATGCCGTGCAAGGCATGGTGGCCGTTCACGATCGTCCACCCTTTTCCGTGGCCTCGGCCATGAAGAACCCAGGTTTGCTCGACGAATTGGGACCGCGAATTGTCGAAGCAAGAATTCTTGCCATCAAGCCTGAGGAACGCGGCGGAATGGCATTCTGGGGGTTGGCGTGTGCGGTATGTGATTTCGCCCTGGTTCGTCGCTACGACGCCATCGTCATCACAGGCCTAACCAAGCGACAGAGGATGTATGAAAAAATGGGGTTTGGGGCGATTGGCCCGCCCGTGTTACTCGGCGCTGAACGATTTACGCCCATGGC
>JAGQPD010001232.1 GCA_020426865.1 Planctomycetales bacterium | reverse complement strand
CTCAACAAAACCCGGTACACATACTTGATGATCTGATCGTAGCCCCGTGCCGCATATGGCCCCCCAATATAGTGGCTGGGGTCAAGCGTCACGCCCAACCCCTTCACGTTATCGCACAGCACCATCACCGTATCGGGATCCTGCGACAGTCTCCCAAGCTGACTGTGAATACTTACCAGGACACCTTCGAGGGTGGCAATGGAGACCAATCGCCGGAGATGTTCCACCTCCTCATTGAAGGGCGTCCCGAGTTCGGCAGAAGGTATCGTAATCGAAACCACTTTCGTGGCCTTGGCTAACTTGCAACACGCTTCGAACTGACGGTAAAACTCTTCACCTGTCGCATCGATCCCCAAGATATAGCCACCGATGTTCAATCGGTGAGTATCACGGCACAGCGCAATCGCCTTTTCCAGATCCGCAACAACGTCACTGGGCTTCAGCTGATTCGTCTTTTCGTCGATCGTAATCGTTACGGCCGAATACTCCAGATCAATCAGTCGCTCGATGCTTTCCACCAGCGACAATTCGGGGAAACAACCGGTCGAAGCAGACACAAACACAATTACACCTCATACTCCTGAAGTTTCATTACCGATCGTGGTCGGCAACAGAATCCTATTCCGAAAACCAGCTTAGCTGTTCCCAGGCACTGCTGGCAACACCGTCCTTCGCATTCCCGACCTCGGATGCCAGCTGCGAGCCATCTCGCACACGCTCGGACGTGTGGTGACATTGCCTTCCCACGCCGCTTCGCCCTAAAATACAGTGATTCGAAACGCAAGGGTAGGTCCGACATGGACCGGTGAGACGGAGTATAGATGATGCAGAATGCTACCGGGACCCCGACCAGTGGCCCCCATGCCCCCGTGATTATCCAGAATGTAAATGTTTCCCCTTTACGCCGCTTCGTCGGCTGGCTCGGTTGGCTCGGTCTGCTGATCTGCGCTCCCCTGCTGCTCGGCCTCTGGACGTCGTACCAGCAATACTTCGACACCAGTGGTGGCATTCACGAAAAATACCACTCGCGCGACAAGGTCTCCCGCGACAAAGTGGCGATCATCCGCATCGAAGGCGTCATCGCCGATGGTGAAGGGTACGTCCGGAAACAGATTGACCGCGTGCGCGAAGATGAAGATGTAAAGGCGGTCGTCTTACGGGTCAATTCACCCGGCGGCACCATCAGCGGTTCGGACTACATCTACCACCATCTCACGCTATTGCGCAACGATCGCTCCCTGCCGATCGTCGTCAGTATGGGGGGAATGGCAGCCAGCGGAGGTTACTATGTTTCCATGGCTGTTGGCGACCAACCCCAATCGATCTACGCCGAACCGACCACCACCACCGGTTCGATCGGGGTCATCGTGCCGCACTACGATATCAGCGGCCTACTGGACTCCTACCACGTCAAAAACGATTCGATCGTCAGCCATCCTCGCAAGCAAATGCTGAGCATGACCCGCCCGGTCAGCGACGAGGATCGACAAGTTATTCAACAGTACGTCGATCAAGCCTTCGACCGCTTCAAGGAGATCGTCCTGGAAGGCCGCCCAGCGTTTCGGGGAGACCCGGACGCACTGACCGGATTGGCCACCGGCGAAATCTTTTCGGCTCCCCAGGCAAAGGCCGCCGGATTGGTCGACGAACTCGGCTTTCTCGAAGACGCCATCGATCGCGCCGCCGAATTGGCTCAAGTCGATAAGGACAGCGTCCGGGTCGTCGAATACGAGCAACCGGAATCGTTATTGGGGGTACTGGGCGCTTCGGCGCGCGTCAGTCAAGAGCATAAATTGATTGAAACCACGCTGCTTGAGCTATCCGTCCCCAAGGCCTACTACTTGCTAAGCACGCTGCCAACGATTACCGCGTCGTCACGGTGATTCAGGCGGTAGTGGGTCACCTGGCGGATAATCGTCGGGGGGTGGCCCTGTCCGTCCATTGCGCCGACGTGGGCCATCCGGATCAAACATCGGTGGCGGGCCGCCTTCTCCTGTCGGGGGTCGCATGCCGGGTCCGCCAGGTCCCCCTGGCCCAAAGGGTATTCGAGGCCGGTTGGGGCCCTCCGCGCGCTGACGTTCGCGCACGATATTGGCCAAGTATTCCTTCATTTCCTCAGGAAGCATCTTGTCCAATTCACGCTTCTTTTCATTAGAAAGCTCATCGTAAACGCTTTCGAGCTGATCATTATGCACCTGACGGCTGGGCATCATCCGATCGCGGAATTCTTGCCGCCATTGGGATAGCATTTGCCATTGTGCCTTGCGGTCGCCAACCTTGATCATCGCATCACGAGCGCCATCGGACAGGCCGTCGAGCAATCCCCGCCACTCGGCATCCGTTGGCTCCGGTAGACTTTCCCAGAACTGAGGAGACATAAAGAAACCACCGCCGCGCCCGCGTCCCCCCATTCCCCGAGCCGCACTGCCGGAATGATCGCGTGCAAAACCGATGAACCATTTGAAGATGTGATCGCCATCCTCCTGCGTCAACACACTGCCCGACGCTTTGATCAACTCTTCCAGCTCTTGCTGCTTCTTGATCTCTTCGATTCTCGCCAACCGCTCGTCGAGCGAATCGATACGCCGGATCTCCAAACGATCTTCCGTGCCCGGCAATCGTGTCAGCCATTGATCGTAACGTACGAGAGTCTGTTGCAGCGAGTCGCGATCGTCGGCGGACGCCAGTTGCGAATAGAGCCTACGGTAGCGGCGTTGTTCGTCGGGTGAGAGCTTGTAAAAATTCTGCCGACGTTCAAGCAATTCCGTTTTCGTCGGGACATTGGTGGCCACATTGACCATTGTCGTTCCGTCTTCGACCACTGCGCCGAGAGAAGACGAAGCTGAATCACGTGGTGACTCAGAAGTGTCGGCAACCCGATCGGCGAGAAAAAGCCCCTTGTCTCGCATGGATCGCAAGAACTCGATGCTGTCGATGTTCTGGTAAAGTCGGTAATTGGTCCAAAGGCCAAGGTCACGTTCGTATTGGAATGCAATCCCCTTAGCGATGGCGAATACAATGAGAAAACCCGTCGTAAAAGCGGCTCCCACCACTATTGCCACTTTAACACGCCGGCCAAATGGTCGGTTCCAAAACGATGCCTCATCCTTCTGCAACGATTGCTCGATATTCGTCGCCACAATCTCCAACGTCGTCCGCGTGAACGATTCGTCAGCCGACTCGCTGGGCAATTCGTCCAACATATCCCAGGAAGACTGCAGCCCTCGCAACTTGTCGCGAAAACCCGGATCGTCCGCCAATCGCCGCTCAACTTCGTGCCGCCGACGATCGTCCAACTCGTTGTCAAGATATGCAATGAGATCCTCGTAGGCTTGATCGAGGTCACCATTGGCCTGAGCATCGGCGTTGGAAAAACTGTCTGTACTCATCGTGTCATAAACGTCTGGACTGGTCCTGTCTCAACAACCTCTCGGTTACCCTACCCCGGTATCTTGTTCGCCCGTTACTTGCTCGCCAGCTGGCAGACCACCGTCCTCCATGTAGGGAACGAGCGCATCGCGCAGATTGACGCGGGCCCTGGCCAAGAGCGATTTTACGGCCTTAGAAGTCAGCCCCATCGTATCGGCGATTTCGACG
>JAGQPD010001231.1 GCA_020426865.1 Planctomycetales bacterium | reverse complement strand
CGCCCCCCGCGCCGGCGCGGGGGGGCGGGGGGGGGGGGGGGGGGCCGAAGCGGAATAGGTGTCCCCAAGCACTATCACAAAGCACTAGCCCAGACCAATGGCCGGGGAAATCGTTGAGGACGAACGACCACGTGGCGCCGCCCGAGCCCCACCCCTCACAAGAGGGGGTGGCTCGGACGAATGAGGATGACGTGTTGCCATCAACTCTTTGACAGTGGCCCATGGGATGATTAACATGAACGGTTAAATCAGCAAGTTCCGTTTGATTGGAAAAATCCGCACCCCTGTATCGACTTTGTAGAAGACTGTGAGGAGACTTATTGTGAGACGACTACCACTGACTGGCAACCTCGGCCCGCAAGCCATCTTGCTGCTGATTGGACTCTTGGCATCGATGTCCGCGGTGGCGAACGCGGATATGGCTCCCAACGCAATCGTTGGGGTAACCGGAATGGCGTTCCACCAAGGTGATAACGCAGACCCGGGCGATGGCTCGCTCTCTCGTATTTTCGATGGTTCAGGTCTTACGATTGGCGATGCGGGGGACCCCAGCACGTGGACTCACAACAGTCGTTGGCAGGATAACTGGCAGGGCCAAGGCGCTTTCACCAACAGTGAGACACCCGGGGGGTGGTTGGTGGCAGACCTGGGCGCCGTCCGGGATGATCTGGCGAAGCTTTATGCCTGGAACGTTCGCGAGGTACTCGATCGTGGAATTCAGGATGTCGACGTTTACGTGGCATCCAGTCCCACGGCGCTGCCGGTTACCGGCAGTCCCTACGACTTCTCGAGCGGCGGGTGGACGGCGCTGGGCGCCCAAACGTTGCCGCAAGCCACGGGTGCCGACACCGCAGCAGATGCCGTACTTGACTTGACCGGCATTTCGGGGCGATACTTCGGCTTCAACCTGAAGACCAATTACGGCAGCACTTTCCGCACCGGTGTCGCTGAGCTCCAGTTTACTACGGTTCCGGAACCCTCGTCGATCGTTCTTGGCATGCTGGGATTGGCCATATTCGGTCGCTTCCGTCGCCGTTCCGTCTAGTTCGGTACCGATATCGAGCCGTATTCGTAGGGAAGATGGTCGCATCGCGTTGGAAGACGCGGTGCGACCTTTTTTTTCGCCGGTCGTGACGAATTCTGTTAGAACCATGATGGGTCGTGGCCGAATTGGGTGATCAACCAAGTGAGATCATGACCTATTTGCCGGCTCGTCGTTAGAATCCTACTTGTCGGAGTTCTTCTCGTCAGCGGCGGCGGGCATAGCATCTTCGAAATTGCGGACGTGCTTTTCTGCTTGTGACAATACCTTAATCACAGCCTCGCGCACCAGAGTCGGAATCGCCGAGTCATTCAACCTGTCGCCTTCAAAGCGGGTCTCGACGACCTTGACCGGATCCCTGAAGTCGAATCTGCGAAACAACCCTTCCTCACCCAGCCACATCTCCGTCGTCCCTTTGAGATGAACGGCCGCCCACGTCTGATGACCAGACGGTAGAGTGATGTGATGAACAAGGTTGTTCTGGCCTTGGCGAAAATAAATCAGACTCGCTTCGTTCACGGCCTGTTCGCCAAGTGGCCGCCGTGTGACGGACAGCCGCAGCGAGTCACCGAGCGTGTACCAACCTGGCTCGGTTGCCACGCGCGGCCTCTGACCGGCGTCTTCGTCGATCCCGAGTACGCGAAAACGAATTTGGCCCGGTCGGATCGAGCCGCTGCAGGTCGCGATGGTGCTCCGGTTTGACAACGTGATCGCCAAGTTTCTCAGGGCATCGGGCGAATGGTCGTTCGCAAAAGCCTCTCCAATGGTGGTCGACGGGGCTTGTCCGAAAAGCTCCATTACGACTCGATAAAGCAAATACTCACGCTCCGTTCGGTCCGCTGGAACCGGCGTTTCACGATTGAGTCGCTCGGTGATGAAATTCAGCCACCACTGGTCGCCTTGCAATTCGACTTCATGCGGAGGCCCCAGCTCCGCTGAACCCGGCTGCAAGATGACTTCGTTCCCTTCCTGGCAAAGAATCCACGACCCCGCGCGGACGTTGGACCAATCCTCGTTTTCGTTGTTCCTGGCCCCGATTCCCAAACCTGGCGTAGGAATCTCGCAGTACTGTCCGGGACTCAAACGACACGCCTGCATGCGACCCAGCGTAAGCCACGTAGTTGATTCAATCGGAAGTTCAGAGCCATCTGTCAGTTTCGCAACGTGCGCCGGTTGTTGGAAGCTGCTTGTCAAAAAGTTGACCGGGAGTGTGCCGGCATTATGTAAAACGATGCGAGCACGAATTTCTGAATCAAGATGATACTCGGTCGCTTGTGGTTCCAGGACGCAAGCCATTCGCAGACCGCACGGTAACGGATCGCCCCAAGCCGCCCCCGCCCATGACTTCGGCAAGGGCACACCAAGCTCAAAGCGGTGCCGCTCCATTTGCTCAAGCGTCGTTTCCAGCGGAATCGGATGAGCCTTGGCGATGTCATCGAGCAGCGCGACCACATCGGCCGGTTTCCAGTCGCCAGTGTCGTCGAATCGCGACATCAGTGGCGCCATTTTTTTTGCGAAGGCATCACCTCCGCTGTCGCCGAGGTTGTTGCCAATAAATTCCTGGACTTTGAGTTGCAGCATGTGCAGCAGCCCACCGGGGATGTCGCCATTCAAGCGGGAATTCGCTTGCCACAATTTGTAGAGAGCCTGGGCTTGGGCATTCGAAGGTTGGGGCAAATCAACACGCACGGTAGCCCGGGTCTCACCGGTTGTCAGTTTACCCGTCCACGCTCCTTCTGGTGCATCGACGAGATGGAGTACCGCACGCCATGTTTGCATCGAGTCCTTTCGAATGCCTTCGATCATCGCCGCGACGATTCTGTCGTCCTTGTAAATCAAAGGTAGATAGGCGATTTCCATTGGTTGCAGAGTTACATCGATGCGCGATGGTGCATCGTCTCTAAACGCCAACAAGACTCGCCCCGAATTGCTCAAATACAACCAGCGAAGGTCGTCGGCTTCCTTGGTATCAACAAAGCGAATTGGGTTCTCCGAGACATTTTGGACGACCAAGTAAACGGCGGTTTTCAGTTCCTGCGTTGGCTTCCGAATGATAATCGCACCACGCAGCCCATTTACCGTTTCACCCCAATCAAGCTGTGCTTCGACAGCCGGAGGCAACATCGTATCGTTCACTTGTTTTCCCGTATCCGCGACAGTGTTGGAATTTGAATCAGGCGATCCGGCAGCTTCGGGCGTTGGCGGGATTTCAGCGTTTGCTCGTAGCATGGCGATTGGGGTTGTGATCGCCAGACCGACGACGAGTACTCCGGCGGCCAAGACGCGGGTCAATTCGCGACGATTCAATTTCGGATTCAACACAGCTTTGAGCCTCCCATCCAGCGACGAAGGATGAGCCATCGCCAATCCGCACAGGTATCTCTTGCAAGGGGGAAACGCCAGCGAAATGGCCATCACGTGTTCTGCATACGCCGACGCACGAACACCGCTGTTCAGGACGCGATCGTCGCATGCTCGCTCGCGTTCCAAGTGCATTCGCCGGGCGACGAACCACACGAGCGGATTGTACCAGTGAAATGCACACGCAAGTTGTGTCATCATCAGCACCAACGCATCGTGACGCTGGATGTGCGCCAGCTCATGCAGCAAGACCGACCGAAGCTGGTCGTCGCTCCACTGAAGCGCGTCCATGGGAAGTCGCAATCGTGGACGGAGAACACCCCACACCATCGGAATGCTCGGCTGCGGATCAACCAGCAAACGGACCGGGCGTCCTATCCCAATCCGCTTAGAGGCATTGGCCAACGCCTCGTGCAGCGACTTCAATCGATCGAGTTCGGCGTCATCGCCGATTCTTCGGCAATGTGTCCCTGCTCGATTGCAGCGAGTTTCCACGGCTCGAAGTGCCAACATGCTGAGAAAAAATCGGACCAATAGAATCGCACATCCCGCAATCCAGCTCCCGGTGACGAGCCAGACCCAACGTGACTCTTCTGTTGTGATGACCGTTGACTTCTGCGGCGTCGATGAGTCGTCTTGCCGGCTGGGAATGATCGACGAATCCGGGTGATCAAACGGATCCAGCGGCATGGTACCAACGGCCAAGTTCGGTACTGGTTGGACTTCAACATCGGAAACAAACGTAGCGTTCGACGGTCGCTCCGTCCCCTCATTCCATTGGTTCTCGGTGTGCATCGGTAGCATCGTACCGCTCGCCGCCGTCGAATTCTGCCAGATTGGCCAATTTGGCAGAATTGACCATTCCGGCAAGAGCCGGCTCAGCAGTGGCATGGCCAATATCAGCGTGACGGCTGCCGTCAACAGCATGTGCCGCATTGCTGCCGAATCGCCGCGCAAGCACCACGTCGCGACCAACGTGATTGCGAGAACCAAGGTCCCTTTCATTGCGGCGTCGAGACAAGGAAAAAGCAACACACTGCCGAGCCACGTCAATGCAATGGATATGCGCAGCATGTCATCGACCCTCGCTCTTTGCTTGTTTGATCAGCTCGATAAGCCGAGCACGTTCGCTCGCTGAAAGCTTGGCTTTTTTCGACTGCAAGTGCGCCGCGAGTGCTTCTTCCAAGGAACCGCCAAAGAAAGTCTCCAAGACATGCGCCAGTGCGCTCCGTCCTGCCTTGTCCTTGGTCTCACGTGGCAGATAGACGACCTCGCGGCCCTGCTGCTTGCGTCGCAGATGCCCTTTCTCTTCGAGAATATGCATCAATCGCCGTACGGCCATCGGCGTTGGCGCATCGGGAATCGCCTCGACGATCTGATTGACCGTAGCTTCTCCGAGCGAAAAAACAGCATCCATGATCTGCCGCTCTCGGCGACTGAGGATGGCACGCGGCATTCGCGAATTCTCCCTGCATTAACACTTACACCATGATACGTTTTACCCCGCCATCGGAAACGACGCACGCTAAGGCCGCCTTTTCCATGTTCGTTAAAATATTAACGCTACGACGGTCGAATGGCAAGCCCATATCGTTAAAAAAATAGCGCAATGAGGAAAGTGGTAAGCAGAGCTTCCGAGGGGAGCCCAACCGAGCGTACACCGAGCCTACGCGCAGCGGCTCGACTCGCAGACCTCAAACTACCTCGTTCGAGGATCCGCCATGTTCGCGACTAGCGCCTCGTGCGCAGAATGAAACGGGACCTCGCCAACTGGGCGCATTGACGAACCGAGCCAATGAACTGCGAGCGAGAAGGCGACCAGAACCGGCATTGACCGAGTACCGTTTACACGTGTAATTTGTTGACGTGCAGCGTGGAGGAGGTCGGCATGCAAATCTCGGACGCCGAATGGATTGTCATGAACTTGATCTGGAGGACCACGCTGATCGAAGCGTCCGTTGTGGCCGTTCCAAACCCATAGCGAGGTCCATTTGCGTCCTGTGGGCGCTAATGTTGTTTTTACTGGTCAGCGTGTTTCTGGCCGGTCGTTCGGTCATCGTGCGTACCGCGATCTCGCTGGCTCTTGTCGTCGTTGTGGAGACGAGTCAACTCTACCCCGCCCCGTGGATTGATGCGTTCCGCCAGGAAGCCGATTGGGAGGTAGTGAATTGACACCATATCATTTGACGTTTTTACCGATTCTGCTGTTGGGCTGCTTGATCGCGGGAGCGATCTCGCTGTTGGCGGCAACAAGACCGGGATGCCTCCTGCCAGGATTCCTGTTTGTGATCGGAGTGTTCGTTGTATGGGCTGCCCTGTTCCTTGGTTCCGATATGGGGTATCGAGCGTGG
>JAGQPD010001230.1 GCA_020426865.1 Planctomycetales bacterium | reverse complement strand
AAACTCGAGCGACTGTTGCGGAAACGACAACGTCACATTCGTCTGGAGAATTTCTTCGATACGGAGCGACGGCGGCGGTGTAACTGGTTGCTCGGCGATGGAAGCGGAGCGGTGGGACGCGAGCGCCAATTCAGTGCCCAGTACCAGGTTGTGTCCAGCTGCTTTGGGCAGCGACACATTGGCAACGACTTCGCGGCCCTCAACGCCAACTCGGACATTCCGGCAGACAAATTCAACCATATTGTCGAACTTCAATGCCAGTTCCTGCCAGTATGGATCAATGGCTCCACGTGACACAAGAAACGACTCAACATCCACCGGCAAGCGCCGCAGGTATTCCTCCAACGCATGGGACAATTGAGTCGGAGGCTCATCGATGGCTCCGTCCATCCGCAATTCCAGGTAGAGCTCTCGTCCTTGGTCGAAATGCAGTCCAACGGCGGCACCGCGAGTATGGTCGCCAAACAAGTTTTTCAGCGGCGGCAACAATTGTGCGTATGGTCCCTGAAGCAGTCTGCCACCATCGGAAAACAAAAAGTTGGGCGCCAGCAAAACGTTGACCAGCCGCTGGTCATCGGTCGACATCCGCAACTGTTCGAGTTCCCGTCGCAATGGCGGCGCCGCACCGCGCAATTCCATCGCTTCACGAACGGTGTCGTCCGAACCCATTACAAACACACTTCCGTCACTGTCGGCCGGAACACTTAAGGTCCATCCATTCCGATGATACGCATTGCAACTACCGAGTGTCACAGCGGCCGGCTCCTCCCACCGTTGCAACAGGTCGGTGGGAGAGGGTAACTGGGCGACAAAATACAATTCCGGCAATTGATTGTCGCGCGGCAAAAACACCATCGTCAAACACTCTAATTCGTCCAGCGTCACTCCTGCTGCTGACTGCCATTCAGCGACTAGTCGCAAGAAATCTGGCCCAAATGCCCGCAGCATTCGCTCGCCTTCGGAGTCCTCCAGCATTTGATGGAGTCGCAGCACGGCAAATGCCTGACCGCCACGGGGCACATAGCGCAACACGATGGCACGGCCCGCTGTGGGGGACCGCCATAGCGATTGGCCATCATCCGGGACCCACCCAGCGTTTACTGTCGCATCGGCCGTCGCTGACGGCACAGAATTCCGGCCGCTGGAGTCAGCACCGTCGTGGCTGCCTTGGCCCGCCGCGATGGGATCGGAATCGCTGTCAGGACCGTGAGCCGGCTGAACATCCGGCCGCATCACGACGAGCAGTGTCCCCACGACGATTGCAGCCACAACCGTGGCACCCACAATCAGACGCGTCGTCTGGCGGCGATTCGTTTTCGTCGGCGCGACGCGTGTCGACACCACCGAAGGGGCCACGACCATTTCCCCGACGCCAGAGTCCGCATTGGCCGATTGACCGCTCGCCGTCGATTGGGGCGCCGTTGACTGGGGCGCCGTTGATTGGGGCGCCGTTGATTGGGGCGAAGGCGGGTTTTTTGGCGCGGCGAGAAATGCGAGGTAAGCGTCCTTCGTGAGCGCGACGACCGAAACCGGCTTTCGCGACGATTCCCCCGCCAAAGGGGTCAGTTGCTCGGCGATGTGTCGCGCCGAGTTCACGCGCACGCCAGGGTTTTTGGCCATCATGGTGGCCACTAGCCGTGCCAGTGACGGAGGAATGCCAACTAACCGATCGAGTGGCTGAATCGGCTCACCGGCATGCCTGCGCCTTTTTTCTGTTACCCCACCGCCGGCAAACGGGACATCGCCGGCCAGCAATCGATACAGCACACATCCCAACCCGTAGATATCGGTCAGGTCATTGGGGCACTGTCCCGGCCGATCCATTTCCGGAGCGGCATAGTCAGCCAG
>JAGQPD010001229.1 GCA_020426865.1 Planctomycetales bacterium | reverse complement strand
GCTGTTGTGGTTGTCGTACCTGTCCGATTCGTGTTCATGCCAGCTGCTTGGTGGTTTCCGGACGCAGCGATTGGCACGCCGATCTTCATCGAGCAAAGTTCGTGCCAAAGGCAGGGGGGGAGGGTCCAGCGGCCGGTTCTGCCCTGTTTTTCGCGGTTTCATCGCCGATTTTTTTTCGCATCTCGTCCGCCACTTGTGCCCCACCAATCTTCAGCTGCCATTTTGACACCGCTCCCAACTGTGTTCCATCGCCGCTGCCAATTTGACAGGACTCCCCTTCTGCTCGGCCGTCGCCTGCGCCCGCCACCTCCCGTCGCACGCCCGGCCTGCCGTTGGTAGTTGCCCGCCGAAGCGGTACAACTTGACTTGTCGTTTTCCTCGGTACTGCCCCGTCGGCCCGCCGACCGCAATTTCACGCATTTCCCGGTTCCTGGATCCCTACGACCATGTCGCAAACCAGCCCCGATGACCGCCCACCCGGCGAATCACCAAAAAAACGCAAGCCGGCGAAAAGAACGTCTGCAAGTCCGTCATCATCGCGGTCTTCCAGGCAAGGAAAAGTTACCCGCAAAGTGAAAGATGACGGTGCCGGTGAAACTCAAAGTGCTGGAAAACGCCAGACGACCCGGCAATTGCGCCAAGAGATTGAAGCGGTGGATACCAAGTTGTGCGAGCTTGTCAATCGGCGCGCCGAGCTGGCTCGGACATGGGCCACTGCCGTGCAGCAGGGGGGAGATACTGAAGGACATGATAGTGTCATTGAATTCGCGGGCCTGGCGGCGATCGTCGCCAACAACGCCGGGCCACTGGATGACGATAGTCTGCGCGGGGTTTTTCGCGAGTTAATCAGCGGTTGCCGGCGTCTTTCGGCTCCGACCAAAGTCGCCTACCTGGGGCCGGAACTTAGTTACAGCTACCTAGCCGCGATCGAACGCTTCGGCCACGCTGCCGAACTGGTGCCCGTCTCTTCGATCGCCGCCGTGTTTGACGAAGTCCAACAGCAGAACGTCGATTTCGGCATCGTGCCGCTGGAAAACTCGACCGACGGACGGATCGTCGATACGCTGGAAATGTTCGTCCGCATGCCGCTGCGCGTTTCCGGTGAGGTTCCGCTACGCATCCATCATAATCTCCTCGGAATTGGCAAGCGTGCTCAGATTCGCAAAGTCTGCAGCAAACCGCAGGCTATTTCGCAGTGCAGGGGATGGTTGTCGCAGCACCTGCCAGGCGTCTCGATCGAAGAAATGACGAGTACGACTGCCGCCGCGGAATTGGCCGCAAGTGACTCGTATGTGGCTGCCATCGCCAGTCGCCAGGCCGCGGCACGGTACGGCCTGGACCTGCTGGCCGAATGCATCGAGGACAATCCCCATAATGTCACCCGCTTCGCCGTCATCGGCCAGCATCGGACCAAACGCACCGGCCGCGATAAGACATCGCTTTTGTTTCAGCTATCACATCAGCCAGGGGCCCTGGCTGATGCCATGAACATCTTCAAACGAAATCGCCTCAATCTGACGTGGATCGAATCGTTCCCCCGTCCCGGTGCGCCGCAAGAATACTTATTCTTTGTCGAATTACAGGGGCATGAAGCCGATCTCCGCGTCCGACGCGCCATCGCCGCGCTGGAGAAAAAATCCGAACGCCTCGACCTGCTCGGCTCCTACGCACAGATGGACCCCATATAGCTCCAGCCGTGTCCCAATCGCTACCATCGGTCCGGCGATGGCCGAAACGGGTACAAAAGCCAAAGCGGCAGGACAC
>JAGQPD010001228.1 GCA_020426865.1 Planctomycetales bacterium | reverse complement strand
GCAGAAGATGCCACGACGGTGGCCCGCAAGTTTGCCGAATTTCTGCGGAGACACGCGACGGTGCAAATGACCTCGTCCAAGGGCGGAGTCTTTCACGTGGCTCAGATCGCGGCGCATAACGCGGCATTCGACGGACCTTTTCTGCAGGCCTGGTACGACAGGCTTGGCATCTTTTTTCCAGCTCATCGATTGATGCTCTGCACGTTGCAACGAGCTTTGTGGTACTTTGCCGAACATTCCTGGATCGCGCCGCCCCGCAATTATCAATTAGCAACATTGTGCCACTACTTCGGCACGCCCTTTCATGCGGCTGATGCCCACGAAGCGTTCGGCGACGTACGGGCCACGGTAGGTCTGTATCGGGCACTGCGGTCGCGGGTGAATGGCATTCCGCGGATTGACAATTCCCTAGCGGACGTTGCATAGCCGCTGCACATTAACAACGTAGACGCCTCGACACAGCTTTGATCGCATTCAATTAGATTTGAGTAGCGAAGGGAACCGTGCCATCATCGTCGGGTGGAAGTACGCAGACAATCTGAACAAGTTTCATTGGCGGTCCATCGGCTTCCGGGGGCCGACACTACGACGAAGCTGGACGCCATTCAGTCGAGGGACAAACGCTATCAACTGCTGCTGGCCGAGGCTGCCCGACTCGGATGGCCGCGTGGGTTCTGCAACGATCTCTACTTGCATGACCGCAGAAAACTTGAAGACTACCGCGACAACCACGAAATGATCTGGGTACTCCGCGAGAACGGAACTCACCTTTACCCCGTGCTGTGTGAATCGGCCGGGGAGGCACGCTACTATCGCCAGGTCATCGAGTACTGGTCCGGCGACGACAAGCTCAACCAAGCGTCGAACGATGCCGACCGCGCACGATTCTATTTCCTTTCGGAAAGCGAGGTCAAGTCGATCACTTGGCAAGAAGCTCGGGAAGCGGTCCGCGTCCGGCCTGCAGATCGATCACCAGTCGTCGACGGTGCCGACCGCACACCAGAATCGCGAGGGACAAGCAATGACTGACAAACTAGAATCACGCAAGAAGAAGTCGACTACCGTCGAGACCCCAATCCACACCATCCGCGCTGGCGCCGTGACGGCCTCAATCTGGCGGCGGCAAAGCCCGGCCGGATATGTCTATTTCGACTTCTCACTCACGCGGTCGTGGAAGAGCTTATCGAGCGGAAGCACCGGCTATTCGAGAAACTTCTTCGCCCGCAACCAGGCCGAACTCGCCGAAGTGATTGATAAGGCCAGTCGGTGGATCGACGGCCATGAGCAGGCCGACTTGGAGGATCGCAACGGGGCAATGAACAGTTCTCCTCCGTGAGGGCACGATCGACAATCGGTCGCCTGCGGAGCGTGGCACTGCCGGGCTTACGAGCCTGTATTATTAGGTTCGTACGGAAATCACGTTTCGAGCGATAAGCGCATCAATAATGAGGTGCACTGCCGTTTGTGGCTCGGAGGGAATATCTCCAGCAGTTGGCTGATGCGCCTTAGACGCTCCAATCGCCCGCCGAACTCCCTGGTCTGTGATCGGCAGATTGTAGACCTTCGTCTTGTTGTACTGACCGACGACAGCGCGGATCTTATTTCCCACTTCCTCGCACGTCAGATTAGATTCCGTGGGAAATCTGTCGACGTGCAATAGTAGCCAAAGATCGAAGCAGGGATTACTAAGGGCAACTCCGATACCTTGTTGACGACACCAGCGTACAACCGCGACTAGATTGGAAATGTGGTTGGATTCGATCCAATGATCTGTGTCGCACACCAGCCAGAATTGGTCACCCTCACCGAAGTCATACTCCCGCATATACGCCTGCAATCGCTGCTGGACATGTTGCGGTGACGATTGTCCACGCTCGGTTTCGAGCACGCGGAACTGAATGCGAGTTGAACGAAATCGATCAAAGTATTGCTTGACGGCATACCGGTCTTCGGACGCGATCACGACAAGTGATGCGTCTCGCGTTAGCCCTTCCGTGCGTGCAATGGGTCGCTTCTTGCGCATTACCGAGGGTCATCCGTTTGGGCATTCAATTAGCTGCTTTAACTTTTCCATTCCACCGATGAACGGAATTGCGCCAAATCGTCCCTGGAGGTAGCTCTTCTCGATTCGCAAGTCCTTGCGAACTTTCATATCGGTCAACGGAAAGAGGTGCGTCTGCTGATTTTCGTCCTTTTCCGTGAACCATATCTCGTCTCGCCGAAGCAAATCTTGGTCAAGCAGATGTGTTTCGTGCGTGGTGACGATCAGCTGCTGGCAGGCACCTGGGCACGATTCCACAAAGAATCGCAGCAGCGCATGCGCAAGCAAAGGGTGAAGACTTCGGTCCAGCTCGTCGATAACGAATACTTTGCATCGTGTTTGGAGGTGGAACAGAGCCGGTAACAGATTGAGAAATCTCTGCGTCCCGTCAGATTCCTCTTGGAACGGAAGCGAGAAGCTGTGACCTCCCACCGCATGTTTCGCCGCAAGGTTTCGGCGTATTACTTTCGACGGATCCTCCGGGTCCAAATAGAGACTCATTCCGGGACCAAAGGCAATCGCCGGAGCCTGAATATCCTTCAAGGATCGAAGGCTCTCAACCAATGGTT
>JAGQPD010001227.1 GCA_020426865.1 Planctomycetales bacterium | reverse complement strand
GTTGGTTGGCGCAATATTACATCCCGAATCGGGAATAGGCCCAGTTTTTCACGAAAAAAGGGCCGTACGGCGGTGATCCGTACGGCCCTTTTTCCTTGCTACCACCTTGCGCGGGCCGGACGCTCGGAACCGGTCATTTTGCCCAGAAATCGCAGCTTACGTAGTTGCGGCCGTCGGACTCGATTCGGTACAATTTTGGAGCGAGTCCGCTGGGGCGCGCGATCATTACCGTGTTTCCCCCGTCTTACGGGGGGCTTCTCTCCCGTAATAGCAGGTTCACGACCATGGAGCCCAACGACCCGGTAGTTGCCCAAATTGGAGAAACGGCTGGGGCCGTTTGGCAAGCATTGATGGCGGACGGACCGATGAGCGTGGCCAAGTTGGTACGTGAAGTCGATGCCCCGCGGGATACGGTCATGCAGGCATTGGGATGGCTGGCCCGCGAGGGGAAGTTGATGGTCAGCGAAACGTCGCGAGGCCGGTTGGTCCAGTTGCGCGGAGAATAACGGTGATGACGCCGGTTGGGGCGGGGCAAGTTTCGTGGCGAGTGGTCCAAATCATTGGCTCGGCCGTTGATCGGGTTATAATGGCGGTAACCACCGGGGGCCGGATTTCCGAGGTGTTGCCAGCAGGCGGTGGGCCTCGGCGAAGAGCCAAGAAGCAGAACAGTAGATTCGGACTTGCTAATGAAGACAACAAAGGTGGTTTCTTGCGCGCGTGGCGTCATCAACGCGGCCGTCCTTTTCGCCGCTGGGCTGATGTCTTCCGATTGTGGCGCGGTGGTCATTCGGGACGACGTTGCCAGCAGTGTCTATGAAGCGAACGTGTCGGATTATCCGGCAGCCGGTGTGATGCTGGGGACGACATTCTGCTCTGGTACATTGATACACCCCGAATGGGTCTTGACGGCGGGACACTGCATTCCCACGGGGACCTCGGATCCTGGCTTCGGGTTTGGCCTGGGAGCGAGTCGAGCGAATTTGGACACCACTGCCATTGCAGACACGTGGGCGTCAGCTCCCGGATTCGACTTGACTGACTTGGGAAAGGGGCACGACTTTGGTCTGGTACATCTGACCTCACCCATATTAGATGCGACGCCCGCGCGTCTCTATCGTGGGTCGACAGAACGGTTGAAGGACGTTACTTTCGTCGGATATGGTCAAACCGGAACGGGATTGACGGGGGCGACCCAGGCGGCTAACGTCGCGCGTGCTGGTGAAAATCGTATCGATCTCTATGGCAACTCAGCGGGGATGACCATCGAAATCATGCTGGCAGATTTTGACAATCCCAGTACGAGTGCCGACAATCAGTATGGTTCAGCGACACCGCGGCCTTTGGAGGGCATGTTGGCGCCCGGTGACAGTGGCGGCGGATGGTATATCGTCGACAGTGGAATAACGTACGTGGCCGGTGTCAGTTCCTTTCGGGGCGAGGTTGATGGTCTGGCGAATTCCGACTACGGAGACATCATGGGCGCGTCACGCGTGGCCCGCGAATTGACTTGGATCGAAAGCGTGTATGCGGGGACTTATTTCTGGAAGGGAACGACCGGCGACTGGGCAACGACGTCCAATTGGGATCGCAATCAGTTGCCCGGAGCGAATGCCGCTGCGGTCATCCCAACCGGCACCGTGACGGCCTCGGCCGCGGTATCATTGCCAAATTACATCTACGTCGACGGAGCCGGCACGTTTGATATCGGTACCAATACGGGTGCTAAGAACTTGGTTGTCAACGGTGGCGGCAAGCTTGTATTGGGGAGTGGCACCGTGAACGCCCCCATTTCTGGAGACTATCTCCAATCCGGCGGGACGCTTCGAATGCAAATCAACGGACTGGTCGCCGGGTCACAGCGCGATCAGTTCGTAATCGGCGGTGCGGCCACGCTGGGTGGGACCTTGGAATTGCTCAGCAATTCCGGGGGAAGCGGCTATGCCGATCCCACGACTCGCGGCGATGCGAACACCATCCCCCTGATCCTTTCAAATGCAGTCAATGGAGCCTTTGATCTTGTGACGTTTGACGGTCATCAGTTGGCCGAAGGGTTAACGTACGTCGGTACCAATCAGCTTGGTGTGGACGGATTGTTCCGCGAATTGGAATACACCGGAACGTCCGTCGTTGTTTCCAGCTACCTGGCGCTGCCCGGCGATGCCAACGGCGATTCCGTTGTCGACCTGTCGGACTTTGATATTTGGAATACGCACAAATTCACGACGGGCAATGATTGGTTCTCGGGGGACTTTACCGGCGATGGTACTGTCGACGTCTCTGACTTCGGCGTTTGGAATAGCAATCGCGACCCGTCATTGAGTGTTCCCGCGATCGCACTGGCCGCCGTTCCCGAACCGGGATCCTGGGGGATGCTGGTCTTTCTCGGCGCCGTATCGGCTGCACGGTCTCGCCGGTTGCGGATTCCATTTGCCAACCGACGCTAGACGCGATCGATGTCAGCCCTGGCGAACGATTTTTCGATAAATGACTTTGCTGTCGCCGTCTCCGTAAAAATCCTTCAACGTAGCGGCGATCTCGTAGTTGTTGTTTTCATAAAAAGACCGAGTCGGGGCGTATTGCGATCGGCTGGACGTCTCGATATAGATGTGTCTTCCTTGTCGGTCAGCGATGGCCTGCTCCGCCTCCACCAACAGCCGACGCCCTAGCCCGCAACGTTGCCATGGTGGGGCAACGGCAATCCAGTACAAATCATAGCTGCCAACGGTGCACGCGATTTCCCCGTAGCAACAATAACCCGCGACCGCCCCGTGGTCGTCGGCGACGATGAACTCGTATCCCGACTCCGCACCTTTGCTCAATCGTTCGGCCACCAGTTCGACGGCGACCGCCACTTCTGCGATGGAGAAGAATCCCGTTTCGGCCACGATTCGCCCAATTGCCGCCACGTCGGTTGGTCGAACCTGAGTGCGAAACACGAGTGCATTGAGACTAAGTTTTTTTAATACCATCGAGCAGGCCTGAAAAGAATGACTTGGTGTTCGTACCGAGTGTGCGAGTGCGGTAGCCACCTTCTTGAATAACCAGCAGCGGATAGCCAACGGCGCCAATCATCTGTCCATTTCTTTCGAAATCCTTTGGAGAAAGTGACCAAGTCCCCGTTGGATCGCCTTTAGCGGGATCCAGCCCGAGTGCAACGACCAGAAACTGTGGGTTGAATTCGGCAATCAACTCGATCGCCTTGGCGAGTATCTGTCGATAGCGTTCGGGAGTGATCGTCTCGGGCAAGGGAAGATTGACGTTGTATCCGGCACCCATACCTTCGCCGGTCTCGTCAGCGAATCCGGTGAAATATGGATACGCAAATTCGGGATCGCCATGTATCGAAATGGTCAGCACATCCGGTCGACAGTAGAAGATGTCTTGTTGACCGTTGCCATGGTGGTAATCGATGTCCAGGATCGCGACTTTTCCGTGTTGGCTTAAGTAATGCGCCGCGACTGCCGCATTATTAAAGTAGCAAAAACCACCGTACGAAGCGCGTTCGGCATGATGACCCGGTGGCCTGACCAGTGCATAGGCGACGCGTCTTCCGCTAAGGATCGCGTCGGCTGCGGCCATCGCGCAGTCGACGGCGCGGCGTGCGGCGGGAAATGCATTGTTGTTGATGGGCGTGAAGGTATCGATGCAGTAGTA
>JAGQPD010001226.1 GCA_020426865.1 Planctomycetales bacterium | reverse complement strand
TCCCAATTGGAACAAAGCACTAGTGCCTTGTGACACCGGAGAACTAGAGAGCGGTCGTTGGCCGCCTCCCTCGGACACACACCATGGGGAGCCTGCGGGTTTACTGTCAAAAATGGTTGCGTACGGGGCCCCCTCTCCCCCATAAGGAGTTGCGAAGGACAAGCAACGTATACATGTCACACTTTGCCGCAACTCCTTATGGGGGAGAGGGTTGGGGTGAGGGGGCGGAAGCGGAACCGGCCTCGCTTGCGCGACATGGACCACGCGCCATTACGGGTCTCATTGAGAGTTTTTGACAGTCCAGCCTGCGGGAGTGGCAAATCGGAAGGCCGCGTCCTAATTCTTAGGTGTCACAGAGCGCTAGCTGAATTGTACTGAACGATCAATCCATCGCTTGATGATGAAGCGACGTGTAAGATAAATCAAGCAGGCTGTTCTTAGTTGCCGCTTGATAAGAACACGGTAATGGGAGCCTTGGGGATCCCCTTATTGGCAGATCGACTCATCGATCTTGATCAGTTGTAGCGCCGTCGATCACGCTAAGGGCTCGCATCGGCGTAACGGCTTTACAATCTTGTTACTTGTATCCCATCGTGCCTCCTGTACACTGCAAAACAGGAAGTGCTCGAATTAGTTCTGGGAACAGGTCGACGATGGGGGAGGCAGTGATGTATGCCCGAGTTCTTGCTGTATTAACTATGGCTGGTTTGGTCATCTTTGGGGCGGTCACCGTGCAAGCTGCGGAAGCGACAGCCACGTTGCTGGAGGAACCCGCCATAGCCGATGCGATTGCACAGGCCATGCAGGCCGGAAACTACGCGGAAGCGCGACAGCAGATCGATCAACGAATCGAGGCAGGGGACGCGAACGCGGACTATCTTTGGTATCTGAAGGGGCGGTCGCTCCATTACGAAGGCAAATACGACGAAGCCGTCGCGGCTTTTGACCAATTCGCTGACAAGCATGCGGATAGTCCCTGGGCCCGGCGAGTTCGCTTTGCCAAGGCCGCGTCATTGGTGCGGATGAATGGCTATCGGCGGGCGGAGGAGATCTATCGCGGCGAGGCCGAGGAACTGTTATCACCGGCACGGAAACAGTCCATTGCCAACGTCTATCTCGAGTTCGCCGACCGCTATTTCGAAAAACAGGACGAGCAAACTCCTCCCGACTATGCCAAGGCACTGGAGTTCTATCGACAAGCGGCAGAAATCGGGCCGGCCGACGATCGCAAGTTGGATGTCGCCATGCGAATTGCGAGGTGCCAACAGAGGCTAAACCAATTGGACGCCGCCATTGCGTTGTTCCAGAGTTTTGTTGCCGAATACAAAGACGATCCGTTGGCAATAGAAGCAACATTCGAATTGGGACAATGTTATTTTGCAGCGCAGCGATGGGTGGATGCTCGCGTTACCTGGCAGGACCTGCTGTCGAGATGGTCGACCTCCGATTCAGAGAGAATCGCGGAGGCCACTTATGATCTGGCCCTTACTTACCAGTTGCCGCAGCCACCGTCGACACCAGCGTTAGACATGGGTGTCGCCGCGGCTCGTAACTTCATTGAAAAATATCCGCAGCACCCGTGGCTCGGAAAGGCGTATTTGTTGATCGCTCAATCATACAAGTCGGTCCAAAGGATCGACGATGCTCAACGTGCGCTCGACGAATTCCTAAAGGACCAGCGAAATGCCGCCCGCGACGAGTACCCGGAATCGCTGTTCTTGCTGGGGCAATGTCAACAGTTGCGCAATGAGTTCGACGCGGCACTTGCGACGTGGCGGCGATATTTGCAGGATTTTCCGGCCCACCGTCGCTGGCATGAAGCGCAACAAGCAATCATCGACACGGAATACCAGATTGCCGCAAAGGCTCGCCAGGATCGGCAGTACGACTTGGCACGCAATCAATTCGAAGCCTTCCTGACAAAGTATCCGCTCGATCACCGTATCAGCGAGGTGATGTATACCCTTGGTGAAATGCAATATCAGCAACAGCGGTGGCAGGCAGCTATTGACGATTGGCGAAATGTCGTCATGAAATTTGCAGACACTGACGTGGCGTCACGTGCGCAATACAGGATTGCCGTGACGTACGAGCAGCATTTAAGTCAGTTCGAGAAGGCGTTGGAAGAATATCGCAAAGTCGCGAAGGGGGCCCGTGTCCACGACGCACAGCAACGCATTGCGCAATTGATTGCCAAATCGATGGCGATCTGCACGGAACGAACCTTTCGCACCGACGAAATGCCTCAGGTCAAGTTGACGTGTCGAAATCTCGAGAGTGTGACGGTACGCGTCTATTCCATCGATTTGGAGACGTACTTCCGTAAAATGCATCTGGCGACGGGCGTCGAGCAGCTCGATGTTTCGTTGATTGATCCCGACATGACGTTTGAATTTCAGGTGCCCAACTACGAACGCTACCGCGAAGTCGTTGGCCATATCCCGATCGAAGGACCGGATGCCGAATCCAACGGGCCAAGTGTTCGCGTCGTAACGGTCAGTAGCGATTCGCTCGAAGCGACCACGCTCGTGTTGCGCAGTGACCTCGAGGTTGTCTGTCAATCGTCGCGGGATGAAGTCTTTGTATTCGCCGAAAACTTGCGCACCGAGTCACCGTTTGCCAACGTCCGTGTGCTGGTGTCGGACGGAAACAAGGTGATTGAGGAGGGTACGACAAACGAACAAGGAATTTATCAAAAATCGTTAAACGAACTACAAACCTCCAACGATGTGCGGATCTTTGCCGTCGCGGACGGGCACACGGCATCCAACGTGACATTGTTGCAGGGGCTGGAAGTATCACGAGGGTTGTCCGAAAAAGGATATCTTTACACGGATCGATCCGTATATCAGGCCGGGCAACCCGTCAACATTCGGGGAATCGTTCGTAGCGTGGCCGACGATACGTACCGTGTGGATGAGGGGCACGTATACGAGTTGACGATCACCGATCCTCGAAACCGGCACGTTTGGCAGGAATCGGTCCAACTGAATCGTTTTGGATCATTTCACGCCAGCTTGGTTTTGCCCGGTGCGAGTGTCCAGGGAACCTACCGCGTTGGTATCGCGGACGACCGCGGACGTACTTATGAGGCTTCCTTCTTGGTTCAGCAATACACGCTGGAGAACATCCAATTCACCGTTGAAAGCGACCGGCAAATCTATTTTCGTGGCGAACCGATCACGGGAAAGATCTTGGCGCGGTACTACTATGGAGCACCGTTGGCCGATCGAGCGGTACGTTATCGATTGGGGGAAGGACGCATCTTTACCGGCCGGACGAACGCTGACGGAGAAGTCGCGTTCGAACTCGAGACACAAGCATTGCATGAATCGCAAGTCGTTCAATTTGCCGCGGAGCTTCCGGACCATAATCTATCGGTCGAGGTGCCGTATGTCGTGGCTGCTCAACAGTTTTCTCTGGCCGTGGAAACCTCGCGTAGCGTCTTTGTTTCGGGCGAATCGTGGGAAGTGGTCGTGCGTGCTGTCGACGCCGAAGGGAAACCGACCAGCCGTGACGTGACTGTAAAGGTGTTTCAACGTACGAACGTAAACGGCCAAGTCGGCGAACGGTTGGTAAAGCTGACGAAACAGGCGACGACGGACGCCGGCACCGGCGAGGCCCGCATCGCGCTTTCGCTGGCCGACGGTGGTGAGTATGCGGTGCGTGCCGAAGCCGTGGATCGATTAGGGAACCCCGTGTCGGGCTCGCGCATCGTCCGCATTTCCGGCGACGACGACTCGACCCGACTGCGCATCCTCGTCGACCGACACGCTTACAAAGTCGGTGAAGTGTTGGAAACTCAGATTCACTGGCGCGAGCCCCCCGCGCTCGCCCTCGTCACTTATCAGGGAGCACGCGTTTTAGGCTATCAGATAACGAAACTTGCTACCGGCACCAACACGTTGTCTCTGCCCGTGACAGAAGCTTTGGCGCCGAATTTCGAATTGTCCGTTTGTGTGATGACCGATCCGAAACAGCCAGGCGCAGGACAACAACAGCGCGAGCGAAACGACGAGTCGTCCGACGAAGCACAACCGACACGGTTTCACACGGCATCCGCTCCGTTTCAAGTGAGTCGCGCGCTGGTGGTTACCCTGACGCCAGAGTTTCCTGACGGCGGCAGTCACGCGGTACCCGGTGAGATTTTGCCGGTGCGAATTAAGGTTTCCGACCCGCAAGGACGACCGGTCGAGGGAGAATTAAGCTTGGCGATGATTCAGCAGGCCACGATCGATCGATTTGGCGCAGGTCGTTCAGCGATCGCGCGGTTCTTTCAAGGGGAGCCGCGTCAAAACTCCGTCCGAACGTCTTCGAGTATCACCTTCAGCTACCATCCAGATTCCCAACGGATCAATGCGAACGTACTGGCCGAACTGGACCGGTTGGCGGTGGCGGCCAGCGAGGCGGCGGCGATAGATGCTTTGCCGGAGCTCGCAGAACTTGCGAATGCTCCCACGCCAGCCGCCGGCATTCCAGTGGAGGACCTCTTTGACAATGGCCAGGTGGCGGCCAGCGGAACCCTGGGAGGCGTGGACGACCAGCTATTTGCCAATGGCGTGCCTCCCCAGCACGGCGGATATGCTGGTGAAGGGATGTCGGAAGGCCAAACATGGGAACAGCTCGGAAATAACCTAGCGGATGGTGAACGGCAACAACGAGGGCGGTTCTCGGCGGGCAGGTACGGGTACGGGATGCCTGCCAATCAAGCGACCGATCGCGGGGAGCCAACGCCAACAGCGTCGAAATTGGCGATCGATGCAAGCGAATCGCAACGTCGAGGAAGTATCCGTGTCAACTTCGAGGATATTCCTCGTCTGCAACAACAGCTCCGTCAGATCAACCGACAACAAGGGGACTCGTACGCCATCGCGCTCGCCGACAACGGCATCATGGCTCATGTAAACCTGGCGGCTGTCGATGATCGTTATTTGCAGCGAATTGCTGGACAGGTGCGGGACAATGTCACGTTGTTTACCGGTGCGGGCACATCGGAGACAGGTTATTGGAATCCTGCCATTGTGACAGACGGCAACGGTGAGGCACTGGTTGAGATCCCGTTGTCTGGCGAGTCGTTGGCATGGCACGTCGCAGTGCTTGCAACGACGACAGACACTCTCGTCGGCGAAGCGACAACGAAGTGGCTCGCGCGGAAGGACCTAATTGGCCAACTGAAGCTTCCTGCGGCGTTGATCGATGGTGATACCGCGCACGTCGAAGCTCACGTGGACGATTTTCGGGCCAACAAAACGCCGCTCGAAGTGACCCTCGTCACCACCATTGGCGACCGCCGGATGGAACAGACAAAGTCGATTGGCGAAGGGGATGATGCGATTCGCGATGTGACATTTGTGGTCGATGTACAACGGCCGGACGGAACGGACGAGAAGTCCGATGTCACGGCCAATTTTGAATTAAGCATCAAGGCCGCCGATCGTGTTGAAGTGACACAGAGAACGGTAGCGGTGGAGCCCAACGGTTTGCCCGTTTTTGGCATGAGTAGCGGAACGGCTCAGGGGGATACCACGGTGTGGGTGGAGTTTCCCGCGTTTCTTCAGGGAGTCAGCCGACCGCAGTTGCAGATTGCCATTGGACCGAGCGTCGAGCAGAGCCTGTTGGATGTGCTGTTTGGGCCGGTGTTGCGCTGTGGTATGCTGAACGAGCAGGTCGCCGCCCAATCCGATAGCACGGTCAGCGATGTGATGGCTGCGTTGGCATTGCAGGATTTGCTAAGCTCCGGAGCGGAGGAAGATCATCCGCAACAGGCGGCGATC
>JAGQPD010000044.1 GCA_020426865.1 Planctomycetales bacterium | reverse complement strand
TCTTGGAGCCCCACGTTGATCGTACCGGCGTACCATTGCCACACGCGACTGTGTGGCCCGCCAACACCGCCAATTAGCGAACCCAAGAATAAGTCTTCAAAATCGTCCTGCGTAAATCCGGCGCGTCCATCGAGGCTTACGTTCAGGTCCGCAGCGGGAATCGAGATCCCATTGGGCGTGGCCGTGAAGTCATCGTTGCCGGTGAGGCCCTGTTCCTGATAGTAATTGTCCGCAAATCCCACATTCTCCCAAACTTTGACATCGGGATCTTGGAAATCAGCAAACGGGATCGGGTCAATCGCAATGCCCAGTGCATCGGCAAGGTTCAACGCCTTTTCCAACGCATTGGCGGCCGCCAGCAATTGTTCGGACACCGGCACCAGCACCGGTGCCGACGGCGGAAACGCCACGGCCACCACTGCCGACACAGCCGATCCGACCTCAAAGACGGTCTTGAACCAATTGACCGTGTCGCCGACCGGGACATCCAATGAGTCTTGTTTGAAATCATGCGGATCGAGTGTCGTCATGTGGATTCCATTCACGTCCGGATACCAGCGGCCGATCCGCTGGATGATCTCACTGTTGACGACGGTCCCGCGGCTGTGACCGATGAAGTGCAGATTCGCACCGAATAACGCACTGCCGGACCGGCGATTCAAATCGGCTAACGACGCAAACATGGCATCCGCGGCCGCTTCGGAGAAACCAGAATCGCTGATGTCCGATTCCTTGTTCCAATCCGACACCAAGACCACGGACTTGCCACTGTTAATCGCAGCGACTGGATCGGTCCCATTCTCTCGATCGACCCATTGGCCCGTGCTCTTGTTGTAGCTCAGCACATAGCCATCCCCAGCCGCATCGCGGATCAAGTCGGCCATCTCCATGAATGCCGCGGGTTGTTGATAGGGGGAGTCACCAACCGACACTCCCAATTGAAAACCGTGGGTCAACACAGTAATGGTCTGTTCCGAGACCGGTTGGGCAACAAAATTGGTTGTCTTCCGGAATGTGGCATCACCGACCTTCAGCTCGACACCCCAATAATACCGATTCCCGGCGGTGAGCAACTTACTGATATCGGCAGCCACCATTTCAACAAACTGGTCACGCCCGTCGGCGGAGCCGGATGCGGAAGAGGAGGATGTCCAATCCGAGGCATAGATGCGATGGGGATTGCCGTCATCTTCGGTCCAAGTTGGATCGGTATCGTACTCATCGCCATCGTAGATTCCGGGGATCCCGGTGAGTTCGGGTTCGTTGCGTCGTCGAGCAGGGTCGTCTGGCCAGATGCCGTAGCCTTCCTGTTGTGTGCTGACATACAAACGCACTTCATAGTCCGCGTCGCCGATCAGTTCCGTGTCGACTTCCCATTCGAAGTTGATTGCCGATCCCACACCACCGTAGAGTCCCTGAGGCGAAATCAACTCCAACGGATCGTTGACTTGCAGCGATAGGCCTCGCTGCAGACCGCCTACGGCGATCCCCGGCAAATTGATCGTGTCGACGACTCGATCAATCGGCTGACGACTCAACAACGGGTATTGGCCACTCGTCTGGTTGCTGAGTGTTTCTGCCTCGTCGATGAACTTTTTGACATCGAAGACGAGCACGTCGCCGGTGCCGCGATAGTTGGCATACAACTTGCGGCCATCGGAACTCATTCGCAGTTCTTCACCGAACCCCAAAGGAATCGGGCTGGTGACGCCCAGCAGTTTGGGTTCACCATTCAATCCGAACGGATCCTTGATGATGCCGACTTTGGCACCCCGTTCGCGCAAGTTGTCTCGGATAAGCTGGTCGAGGTCACGCGGGAAGATGAAGGCATGGTACCAGTCGATCGCGAACCCGTACGCCAGATCTGGCGTGACGACCACGGCGGACACATTTTGTACATCCAGTTCATATTTCTGAATGAAGAACTGCCCCTGGGGCATAATCCTCAAGGGGACGAAGTTGACCGTTGCGGCAAACCCTCCCGGATTGCTGTTGGTGACGCTGATCGTCCCGAATCCGCGCCAATTCGAGAGGTACGAAGCAAACACCATCTTGTTCGGATCGGTTGTCGCTTTGATATCGCGCGGTTCAACGCCACCGTCCAACTCACCAATTACCTGCCGCCACCGGCGAGGGCCGCCGGGCATTCCGTCCTGTGTGCGATCCCGATCGTCGACGTTAATCACAATGATCTTGCCACGTTCCCGTCCGCCGCTCGTATAGGACTGTACGCCACCGTAAAACGTGGTTGCCGGTGCACTGGCAAAGAGTTTCGTACCGTCGGCGTTAACCGCCATGTGGCTAATCAAACTGAACGCCGTGCCGACATTCGAAATCGTGCCGACGATGGTGTGGAAAGTATCCGAGCCACCTCGAATGTCGACAATGTAGATGTTATCGCCGCTGGCGACGTAGAGATAACGTTCGTTTGGATCGAGTGCCAGCGATATGGCACCGCCAGGGATGGTGATGACGTCAATATCCGATGTGTCCGGATTGACATCATGAAGTTGCAGCGAAACGGCATCGACAACGTAAACTCCCTGATTGCCGGTGAGGTACACGCGTGAGCGATCGGCCGTGGGGACGGTTTGGGAACGCCAGGGTGTATCGGAAACGGGGATCACTTTGACGACCTGTTCTGGTTCCGTTTCATTGATGTTCTGAATGTCGATCACCTTCAGCCCATAATTGGCGTCACCTCCGCTGCCCGACATGATGAACCCGTATCCGCCCGGGTTGGTGATCCGGCCAGGTTGCGAGGACAGCCAATTCGACGCCACGCTCCCGTTGTTGTTTGGCGAATTGACCGGTGTGGAATGACTGCGTTCGACCGTAATATCAGCCATCCCGATAAGAACAGAACTTGGTACCGAGACCTCTAGCATGGTTTCACTGACGCCCGTTGCTTCATCGCCGGGTACGACGATTCGTTTGTTGCCTAACGTGAAGACGACTTGGACGTTATCGGGCGAGCCGCCCAGGAGGAATTTCTCGCCCTCAATTCGCAGGGTACCACCGCCCGTGCCCGGCGAATACTGAAGGTCGGTCAAGACAGGGGGATCACCCGCCACCCCAGCCGGAGCTTCGGGAACGCGGGCACGAATCCGTGATGTGTCGGCGCCAACATCAATCACCTGTAATTCTGGCACAGCCATGTCACCCCATTGTCGCCACACCTGCAGCTCCATGGCCTGCAGCCCAACAGGGACGATCACCTGTGCTGTCCAGAGCATCAGGCCGCCAAAGCCCAACGCCGGCAGGAACAACATGGTGGGATTGAAGACCCAATCCATTTCGATGCGGATGATCCGCAATGGCTGGGCGGCTTTGGCAATCAAGACATTGCCTCGTTGGCTCAGTCCGGGGAACGGCGGCGAAGTAGATCTCGCCATGCCGTCGTCACCGACCTTGCCAGAATCGACAACGGCCCAATAGTCAATCAGCTCACCCAATTCATTCGGGAACTGGATCTTTTGGAAGAAGAAGACCTCGTCGCCGGCCTGAAACGAATCATCGACGGGAACGGCTACCTGCATGGCTCCGTTGATTTCGGAACCAGTTAATTCCAATTCATACGCTCCGGCAAACGTCATGGACGGGGGAGTCGGTAGCGGCAAATCAGTTTCAGCCACTGTCGTAATTTTGACCATTGCTCCGTCCTGAAGCTGTCCTGGTCCAAAACTGATTAATTGGCCTCCCGGGCCTTCGACACTGGCGCCTGCTGAACCAACTTCCACAGGACCCGCGGAAGCATCGAGCGGTGGTTTTACTTGGACAAGCACCTGATCTTCCCGACCGCGGTGGATAACGGTCACGGTCGTCGAACCTTCGGCAACGGCTTCGATCAGCCCGTCTGGTGTTACGCGTACGATACTTTCGTCTGACACATAGTAGGTTGTCCCATCCGCGGCGTTCGAAACGAAGATTTCGTTGAGCGTACCAAGTCCCACGACGATCTGTCGGCTGCCACTGGGCGGTATCGTGACCGAGTCCGGATATGCACTGATACCAAACGAGAAGGCAATCTGCCCGCGAGTGTCCTCCGGTATGCCAACTCCGATCGATGTTGCCGCCGTAATGTTGCCACGGCTTGCGACGAGTGCCGTATCGCCCTCTTGCAGGGCTTGTATCAGGCCATTTGCGTCGATAGTTACCACGGTCGTGTCGAGGATGCGTGCTTGGACATATTCCAGCGGCAGCGGCACATCCCGTTGATCCGCGAAGTCGCCGAAGATGTCGACGTCAAGGTTCTCGCCGACGTCCAGTAGCAATTCACGTTGACTAAAGCGGATATCGGTAAGGGGAGCATCGCTGACAACGACCTCGACAATTGCTGCGGCTGATGCGTTGAACCCGTCGTCGGCGATGACTTCAAAGCGGGCTGTACCAGAGAACCCGGAATCTGGTACAAACCGGACACTGCGGCCATCGGGACCTAGCGTAGCCGTGCCAAATTGTGAGGAGACGATGCGATAGAATACCGCGTCACCGTCGGGATCGGCGGCGATGTTGGCCAGGTCAATGGTGGTCGTGAGATCGATGTGCGTTAGGACCTCCGGCAACGGCGTTTGCACTTGAGGCCCCAGGTTATGAACGAAACCATAGTTGGCGAACAATAGCTGACGGTCCGTCGCGTTCACGCTGCCATCGCCGTTGATGTCGTTATTGAACGCTCCGGTAGCGAAGCCTTCACTGTCTTGTCCATCGACGAGGCCGTCGGTATTCAAGTCGCCGGCGATCGTTAGGGACAAATCAAAGTTGCCACTTGAATCGCCCTCGCCGGTGACGGTCACGAAGTACTGGCCTTCCTGCTCGACGGCGTACAACGCGACGATCGTATTGCCGGATCGTTCCACGGATAGGGCCTGGAGTCCGGTGATCTCAGGAACGGCCGGCAAAAGTCCGTTTGAACCTGTGACGGCAACACGAACGGTCAACATCCGACTCGTCGTCGCGTCAATTTCGCTTTGCCGGATGCTGAAGATATACCGATCGACAGCGTGTGCCGCGAGAGTGTCGTTCTGCAATTCCGTTTGGAAGTGGACAGCACCAGACAAGTTCGCGGTCGCTGGCAGCTCAGCAACCGAGCCATCGTCGGAGTACTCGACAACTCCCGCCCCACCACCGGCAACTGCGAAGGAAATTAGTCGA
>JAGQPD010001225.1 GCA_020426865.1 Planctomycetales bacterium | reverse complement strand
GACTTGTTTGATGATGCGCAAAGACTCATGCGCGTCGCGTTGCCAGGCCTGAGAGTTGTTCACCCGCTCCCTCCAGATGACAACAACGTGAAACCATGGACGATCGGATACGTGCACGGTGATAACGCACATCGGGCTTATTACAACATTATGACTGATAGTCGTCGCATAAGACTGGACATCAGCAGCATAGGTAACGCACAAGTGTGGGGCGAAGACGATTGGAATAAACATATTTTCGATCCGATTCGGAAGTACGCGATGGATTGGCACAAATGGCTCGATTCGCTGAAAACGGACGGTGAGACAGACCCTCCACATGGACTCGACGGACTGCCTGGAAATCGACTGGATTACCTAATCGATGAAAAAAAAGAACGCGTTGACTTCGACGACATTTGCCAATTTAACAACGACCGACACCGTTATGGTGGCAGGAGGCTTTTTGAGAATGAGGACGTAACCGTTGACGAAGTTGCAAACGGATTCCGCGAAGTGCAGAGGCAATTAAACAATCAATGTAACGCTTATTACCAGGTGCGCGTGTTAAGGAAAGATTCGGTCGTTGTGCTCATTCGGCCAATGCGGAAGAATGCGTAACTGACTACACACTAGTTACACACGCCGTGTGCGATGCTCCTAGGGCTGGCAAACACAGCCTAAGGAGTTTTTCTCATGACATCGAACACCGCGTATCTAACGCCGCCCATGGTTGCCCGCCGATATGGCGTTTCCGTCGACCGCGTCCGGGGGTGGATAACATCCGGCCAGCTGACGGGGATCAACCTCGGTGATGGCGCACAGCGTCCCCGATGGCGTATCTCGCCTGAGGCCCTCGCGACATTCGAGGCCGCGCGGGCGGCGACTCTCCCTCCACCGCCTCGGCGCAAGCGGCGTGTGCTGCCGCAAGTACGTCAGTGGGTCTAGTTTCGCGAAAAAAAGCCGCGCGGCAAATCTTGGCGGATCGAGCCGGCGGCAACGGAGAATCTACATGGATCGTAGCAGATTTCGCGCGGTGCGTCGAGCCGCACACACATGCCGGTGCCCCTACTGCGGGGCACCTATCGACACGGCTGGCCCGATCGAGGTCCGACTGCCCGACCGCATGGCGTACGTCACGGCGCGTGACGAGGTCACGTATTCCGCGCGGACCGGCATCCTATGGCGGCCGCTGGTGGCCGTCCCACTCAGGTGTCGCGCCGGTCATCGCTGGCGCATAGGCTGGGACCTACTGCGCGATGGCACGGTAGCGTCATACGTATATGGGGGGGGCGTGGGCCAGGGGGGTGGGCCATGCCGCGCCTAGCCCTGCCGGCCGAGCCACGGCCCGATGCGGTTACGGCAATTGTTGACACTCGCGAGCAGCTGCCATTTGTGCTCGATCCGCTACGCGTTGAGCGGGGGACGCTGGCAACGGGAGACTACAGCGTCAAGGGACTCGAACGCGTCATCGCGGTCGAGCGCAAGAGCCTACAGGATCTGGTTGGTTGCGTTGGCCGGGAGCGAGACCGTTTCGACCGCGAGGTGCAACGACTCGTGGCCTACCCGGTGCGAGCGCTGGTCGTGGAGGCCAGTTGGGATGATGTCCGGCAAGGCGAATGGCAAGGACGTGTCACGCCGCGACAGGTGGAGGGATCGCTGCTGGGTTGGATCGCGGCTGGGCTACCGGTGATCATGGCCGGCAGTCGCGTCTTTGCCCAAACGTACACAGCCCGTCTGCTCTATATCGCGGCCCGACGCCGGTGGCGTGAGGCCCGGGCACTGATCGGAGAAACCTTGGCGGACGAATAGTTGTTTTGTGGTTGACGCGTGGGCGTCTCACTCATGATGAACAGTACTCTGGCGGGTGCACAGACAAAAAAGGGGCATTATGTTATCCGCGAGAAGTGGAGTATTGCTAGAAATCCAAAACATTCCATCGGAGCTTACGGAGCGACGGCAGTGGGTGATTTGGCGATACGACGATGGATCCAAGGTGCCCTACGAGCCGGGCGGACGACGCGCGAAATCGAATGACGTAGCGACGTGGACCACGTACGAAAATGCCGTCGAAGCTTATGAGCAAGGCGGCTGGGCGGGCATCGGCTACATGTTTGCCGCAGACGACCCGTATTGCGGGATTGATCTCGATGGATGCCGTGATCCCGACACAGGAAAAACAGAAGACTGGGCAAAACTCATTATCCGAGATGCGGGAAGTTACACAGAGGTCAGCCCTAGTGGAACAGGATGGAAAATTATCGGAATCGGTCAGAATCCTTTTCCTGCCGGGAAGAACATCAAGTTGTCAGGCCCGAAGTATCCAGTGGTGTCCGAAAAAGAACCAGGCATTGAGGTGTACGACAAGTTGCGATGGTTTGCAGTGACAGGCAAATGCGGCGCCGGAATGGACCACCTTGGCGATCTCCGAAAAGTGCTCGGTGCGATCTTTCAGGAACACCACAAGCCCACGCTTCCAATCGAATCACCGCAACATCACACTGGAAACGCGTACGAAAGGTGCCGTAACTATGTTGCCCAGATGCCGGGAGCCATCAGTGGACAAGCCGGACACAACGCGACGTACGCGGTTGCGTGCGTGGCTGCCAAGGGATTCGCGTTGCCTGAGGACAAAGCGTGGTCAATTCTGGTGGAGTTCAACGAACGATGCCAGCCACCGTGGCATGAGCACGAGCTGCGGCACAAGCTGGATGACGCGTACAAGGCGCCCGGCGAGAATGGATACTTGCTCCATGCACATTCCAATGTCTCGCCATCATTTCGATGCGGTGACGCAGGAGCGAATCCCAATGACGTCGTGTTGCGAAACTACGAGGAGGTGGCGATAGAAGGTGACGACGGCAAGGTCAAGACGGTCCAGGTGCCCCGCTC
>JAGQPD010001224.1 GCA_020426865.1 Planctomycetales bacterium | reverse complement strand
GTTCCACGGCTGTCCCAGCCGTAGCACAGAATTCCACGGCTGTCCCCAGCCGTTCCGACGTCGTGTGGTATCATCGTGGAACGTGCTGGGAAGGTTTTTGGACCAGCTGGGGACGGCTGGGGAAATTTGGGGAAGAACAATGCATGCTCCACCAAAGGGTTGGTCGCGAATCGCCCCAGCCGTTTTCTACGACGACGCGGCGAAGGCGATTGATTGGCTGTGCGCGTCGTTTCAATTCACGCCTGCGCTCGTCGTCAAGGACAACGACGGACGTGTCGTACATAGCCAACTTATGTTTGGTGACGGCATGATCATGGTCGGGCAGACGGGAAGTCCGGGCAAGGCACATGTTCAGTCGCCGCGGTCGATCAATGGCGTCAATACACAATCGTTGTGTGTGGTTGTCGATGACGTCGACGCACATTGCCAACATGCGCGCGACGCGGGTGCCGACATACTCATGGAGCCGGCAACGCAGGACTATGGGGAAGGTTACTGGATCGATCGGACCTACGAAGCCCGGGATTTGGAGGGACATCGTTGGTGGTTTTTGCAGCGACTTGATGCCAGGACTTAGCCATCGTCCATGGCAGAGAAACTCCTCGCGTACGAAGTTCCGGACGTCAGCCGAATCGAGTCACCGGCGGTCTTGATTTATTGGGACCGGTTGATGGCGAACGTCGAATCGATGCTGCGAATCGCGAAAAAGCCGCAACGGTTGCGGCCGCACTGCAAGACCCATAAGATCCGCGAGGTCGCTCGTGTGCTCGTTGATCGCGGTGTGACGCGGCATAAGGCCGCGACGTTCTCGGAAGTAGAGATGTTGGCGTCTGCCGGGGCAAAAGACATTTGTTTGGCATACAACGTCGTCGGCCCCAACATTCGCCGCACCATCGAGTGCGCGGAAAAGTTCCCGCAAACCAGACTATCGGTCTTGGCGGACGACCGCCGACCGATCGCCGAACTTTCCGTGCAGGCATTGCTGGCGAGGCAGACAATTGGCGTATGGCTGGATGTCGACACGGGGCTGCGACGCTCGGGCGTAGCGTCGCTCGACGATGCCGTGGCATTGTACGAGCAAATCAGCGGTTGCGAATACCTGGAACCGGCCGGGCTTCATGTCTACGACGGCCAAAACCATCAAGTAGATATTGACGAACGACGTCGCGCGGTCGATCAGGTCTGGCGCCATACGCAACGACTGAGGGAGGCGCTGGCAGTTCGCAATCTTCCCGTACCGGCCGTTGTCGTGGGAGGGACCGGTTCGTTTCCCATTTTTGCTGGCATGGACGACCCGACGATCGAGCTGAGTCCGGGGACTGTGGTAATCTATGACGCTGGATACGCGGCCAATTTTCCCGACTTGCCATTTACGCCTGCGGCCGCACTGTTGACTCGCGTCATCAGTCGCCCGGCAAGCGATCGAGTTACGTTGGACCTGGGACACAAGGCATGTGCCGCGGATCCACCGTTGGAGCGACGAGCTATCTTTCCCCAGTTGCCCGACGCGCAGATTGTGTTGCACAACGAAGAGCACCTGGTTATCACGACAAAGAGCGCTGCGGGCTTTTCTCCTGGCGACGCAATGCTGGCAATCCCGTGGCATGTGTGTCCGACGATTGCCTTGCACCGGCAAGTTCATATCGTGAAGGATGGCCAAGTGACTGGTCAGTGGGTTGTGGCGGCTCGCGACCGTTGAGCCTGTGGCCTGGTCACGCTATGACATTGCATTGACATCGACCTCGACGGACATAACATGTTGGCCGCCGCCAACGAAAACTCCCTGAACTGGACAGACATCGCTGTAGTCTCGTCCCCATGCCACGGTGACATGTTCTCCATGCGGAATGACGTCGTTCGTTGCATCGAAGTCGACCCATCCAGTGGCTCCACAAAACAGGCTAATCCAGGCATGGGACGCGTCGGCACCTACCAATCGCGGTTGCCCAGAAGGAGGAATCGTCCGCAGATATCCGCTCACATATCTTGCCGGTAATCCCACAGCGCGCAGGCAAGCAAGCTGCAGGTGTGCGAAGTCCTGGCACACGCCACGTCGCAACTGCAAAACGTCCTCGATCGAGGACGTCACGTTCGTCGCCCGTGGATCGTATTGAAAGTCTTTATGGATTCGTGAATTCAGCTCCAGAGCCGCATCCAGGATTGGGCGATTCGCCGTGAATGATACCGTGGCGTATTGCTTTACGGCGTCAGTGATACTGATTCTGGTCGAGGCGAACGCATATTGCCTCACTCGCAGTCCATTGGCGCTCACATCCGCTTGCATCTGTCGCACGACCTCTGGCCACGCCGTCGAACGTTTGATGGCAAGTTGACTCGGCAGGACGCTCGCAGCTACCTCTACCACACTGGTGGCCGTCACCGACATTTTTTCGTGCGGTTCGTAGACGGCAAACGACTCGGTGTGATTGCCAAAATAGTCCCGGCGTCGTAACCTATCTGA
>JAGQPD010001223.1 GCA_020426865.1 Planctomycetales bacterium | reverse complement strand
ATGTGCACGGCTCAGTATAGCTTATCTACGCGTCCAATTTTTGGGGTCCACCTCAATGTGAGCGATTCATGATACGATACCGCCGAACCTTGGCCCGCCTACAGTGTCTAGAGACGGAGTCGACGCCCCGATCGCTTGAACGAATTTGTCAGGAGTGCACTGCGTGACGATTGAATACGACAGGTTGGCCGATGCAGAACTGGATGGGTTCGTCGAATGCTTTTGTACGGCACTAGGATTTCGTTTGACCGGAAAGCAGCGGGAGGCGTTCGACCAGTTCGTCGAACGCGACCGGATGCGAGTCCTGCGCGACCAGGGACAAGTCGTGGGGACGCTCGGCGCACATTCTCTCAAAATGGTTGTCCCCGGCGGGACTTGCAATGTCGCGGGTACGACGTTGGTGGGCGTGTTGCCCACACATCGCCGCCGGGGGCTGTTGCGGAAATTCATCGAGCATCACCTCAGCGAGGTGCATGCACTGGGTGAACCGCTGGCGGCTCTTTGGGCATCCGAAGGGAGTATCTACGGTCAGTTTGGCTACGGCTTGGCGACCGAACGCACGGCCTGGAAAATACCGCGAACGTTTGCCGCATTGCACGAAGGAAAAGGGAACGCCGGTGAGTGTCGATTGGTGGACGCTGACGAAGCGTTCGCCGAGTTCCCGCAGATTCATGACAGTCAGCGTGATTGCCGACCTGGTTTCCTGTACCGCCGCGCGGCGTGGTGGTCCAATCGCATTTTGAGTGAATCACATCCAGCGTTTGGGGACGTCGCTCTGCGACGCATCCTCTACTCCATTGACGGTTCGCCGAGCGGTTATGCCATCTACCACACTTCACGGCAAGATTCGGAGGGGGGGCTTCAGTTGCATGTGCGCGAGGTGTGTGCACGGGACGAGGATTCGGAGCGATCGATCTGGCAGTGTTTGACGTCGGTCGACCTGGTCGAGTCGATACATTGTTGGAATCTGCCGGCCGATCATCCGTTGCGCTGGTGGCTGAAGGACGTCCAAAAATCGTCACGGACGATTGCGGCCGGAATGTGGTTGCGAATTATTTCGGTGGAAACGGCATTGACGGCCAGGCACTACCGCGGTCGCGGGCGATTGGTGCTGGAGGTGCACGATGAGCAATGCCCGTGGAATTGCGGTCGTTTTCAGCTGGAAGTGCACGAGGACGGTACGGCCGAATGTACGAGAACCAGCGATTCGCCGGATATCGTGGTGCCGATTTCCGCTCTTTCGTCTGTGTATCTGGGGAATTTTTCGTGGGAGGACCAACGTCGTTGTGGTGCCGTTTCTGGAGCGCCCGACCGCGTGCAATTGGCCGACGCGATCTTTTCTTGGGAACCGGCGGCGTGGTGCCCGGAACGATTCTAACGGCGCTGTCGTTAATGCTTGGCGAATCGTACGGTTGTGGCCTATAGTAGCGGTGGATGGACGATGTCAAGACTTATCCCGCCGCTGGTCAGATGCGTACAACCTTTCAAGAAGTCCGATGAATCAGGTGAACCGTTTCGATGAGCCTCGTTGGGTGAAGCCGGTGCTTTACGCCGCCGGTGTTTACAACTTGGCTTGGGGCGCTTGGGTGATTCTCTTTCCAGAGGCGATTTTTCGGTGGACGGGAATCGAGCCACCGCGGTATCCCGAGATCTGGCAGTGCGTTGGGATGGTGGTGGGGGTGTATGGCA
>JAGQPD010001222.1 GCA_020426865.1 Planctomycetales bacterium | reverse complement strand
ACCGCTTTCGGCCGATTGCATATAAATCGTGCACACCTGCCGACAGACACAGCACACGACAACTCACGAGATGTTCACAACGTGGCCAAGGCGATCATCAAAATGGTCACGTCGAATCCACTAGCGTTCAACAAATTGCCAGTATCAACCGGCGGTACGCGGCATGCAATAGGCAGCGGGCAGTGCAAGCAGCACGACGTTTTCGAATTCTCTAGCTCAACAACATTGTAAGGTTTTCGGACATGACAAACTGGCTGCCAACAACATTGCCGCCCGTTGCGGTGAGGCATTTAACATCATTGTCGTTGCTTTTACCGATACTTTTACTGCCGGTGACACTTGTCGGTTGTCAGGGCTCGAATTCACAGGACGCCGGCCGTTTGGACCTTGCGAGTCTGGATCTCGACCTCGACTCGACAACGTCGGAACCGTTGAAGCGCCATCTTCTGAATGTGGAGAAGTCGTCGCTACGTTTGGGGTTCATCAAACTGACGGATTGCGCACCGATTGTTATCGCCAAAGAAAAGGGATTTTTCGAAGACGAAGGTTTGCAAGTTGAAGTCGTCGCGCAGCCGAATTGGAAGACGCTACTGGACAACGTGATCAACGGTGAACTCGATGGGGCCCATATGTTATCGGGACAGCCGTTGGCGGCGACAATCGGAATTGGCACAAACGCACACGTCATTACTGCCTTTACGATGGACCTAAACGGCAACGGAATCACTGTATCCAACGCCATCTGGGACCAGATGCAGGAGGCCGAGCCGGCATTAAAAACCGACAGGCCACAACATCCAATAGCGGCAGCAGCGCTCGTTCCCATTGTGAAAGAGAAGCTCGCGGCCGGAGAAAAACTACAGATGGGCATGGTGTTTCCGGTATCCACTCACAATTACGAACTACGGTACTGGCTGGCGGCCTCAGGCATCCACCCTGGATTCTATAGTGAGACGGACGTTGGCGGTCGCACAGACGCAGAAGTAGAACTTTCGGTAACCCCGCCGCCGATGATGCCCGCGACATTGGAAGCTGGAAACATCCAAGGATATTGCGTTGGTGAACCGTGGAATCAGCAGGCGGTGGCCAAGGGCATCGGCGTACCGGTCACGACGAACTACGACATTTGGAAGAACAACCCCGAGAAGGTTTTCGGTGTCACGAAAGTCTGGTCCGACCAAAACCGCAACACCCACTTGGCGTTGATAAAGGCTCTGATCCGCGCTGGCAAGTGGTTGGATGCCACAGATGGACAGGGCCAGTTCCTCCATCGAGAAGAGGCATGCCGCATACTATCGCGTCCAGACTACGTGGGCGCGGACTTCAACGTTATCAAGAACTCGATGACGGGATACTTTTATTTCCAAAAGACTGATGCTCGCGAGTTGCCCGACTTCAATGTCTTTTTCAAGTATGACTGCACTTACCCGTGGTACAGCGACGGCATTTGGTTCTTAACGCAAATGCGTCGGTGGGGACAGATTACTGATCCGAAGCCACACTCGTGGTATCACGAAACGGTGCAGAAGGTCTACCGACCGGACATCTACCTCGAGGCCGCGCGCATGTTGGTCGAGGAAGGCCGGCTTGCTGATAACGAAGTTCCATGGGACACAGACGGTTATCGGCCGCCAACGAGCGATTTCATCGATGGCATCCCGTACGACGGCCGCGATCCCATCGGATACTTGAACGCTCACACCATTGGTTTGAAGGATACGCCCCAATGACACTCACAGCCTCACCGAGCCCACATCACGATACGGACACAACGCCGTCCGCGGCTCCCCGCCCTGCTACGGCAACTAGCACCGAGGCGGATTCGGAGCGTAACAGAATGGGACGCTGGATAACTGTCTGGCATTCATTGCGGCCCTTATTGTTGAAAGTGATTGACGTTACCGGACTTACGTTCGCGCGCCCGATCGTGAATCTGTGTTACGGCGATCATCCGCGAAAGCAACTTGCCGAAATTGGTCGCTTGATCGTCATTCCCGTGGCGGCTTTTGCTGTATTCCTCATGCTTTGGAACGCCGCGGCGCCGCATCACAAGACGAAGTCGGGAGAAGTCCCCACACCCGGTGTCGTGTGGGAGGCGGCCCGCAGCGTTTGGACATTTCACTGTCGTGAAAGCGATAAGGAGCGGGCCTTCCTCGCCACTGGCGAAACTCGCGAACAATGGCTTACCGACGTCCAACATCGACTAGAAACATTGGTCCCTTACGAAGCCGCTTCGCGGCACAATGTCGAGCGCACGACCGCCGAACACCAGGCCCAACTTGCCGAGCGTATGAGACAATTGCAGGAAGAACGGCAGGAGCTGGCCAGCCGGTTTGCCGGCGAAGCCGCCGACCGAGATCAAAAACTGCGACAACTTGCCTCCAACATTATTCCACGCGACGTCACCTCCGCTGAAGCTTACCTCCGTGCGGTGCGAGACAACCAGGCACGGGTCGACGAGGAACGAGACCAACTGAGGAAGATGGACAGCGACATCGCGACCGAACGGGATCGCAAGTCCCCCCCGCTCGAAGCTGCCCGCCGCACACTCACCCTGATCGCAGAAGAAAAACAATACCTTACAGCGATGGCGGACCAGCTGAGCTCATCCAATCGTCAGGTTCGCTTAGACTCCGAAGTGTCGCGATTGCGCGGATCACAAGTGGAACTGCTGTCCGGTGGTACAAGCGAACATCTGGCACTCGCAACGACAATTACTCAATCGGAGTCGCGAATTCATGCCCTGTCCACGGCAACATATGCCAAACCGTGGACATTGCCCATGCAAATCGTCCGTAGCGTCGCCTGCGTGTTTGTTGGCTTTGTCATGGGTTCGGTTCTGGCAATACCGGTTGGTGTGATGTGCGGGCTAAGTCGCACGTTCATGGCTGCGGTCACTCCGTTCATTACGCTTTTCAAACCAGTGTCCCCGATCGTATGGCTGCCAATTGCGTTGATTATCGTCGGTGGTTTCATTCCCGACCCTGATCGTCACTGGTTAATTCGTGCCCTCGCCAACCTCCCACTGGTCGGCTGGATGAAAGTCAATCCTGCCTTCATTGCTTCGGCCATCACTGTTGCGCTCTGCTCCCTGTGGGCCACGATGGCGAATACGGCATTGGGCGTAGCAAGCGTTGATAAAGACCATCTCAATGTCGCTCGTGTCCTGCGGCTAGGTTTATGGAGCCGGCTGTACAAGATCATTATCCCTTCAGCGCTCCCCTTGATCTTTGCCGGACTTCGCATTTCTCTCGGTGTTGGTTGGATGGTCCTGATCGCCGGTGAGCTGCTCAGTTCGTCCGAGGGCATTGGAAAATTTGTCTGGGACCAATTCAACAATGGGGCTTCTGACTCATTCGCCAAAATGATTGTGGTTGTGTTTGTTGTGGGCGTCATTGGTCTGTTGCTGGACCGCATCATGATCGTCATGCAACGCCTCGCGAGCTTTGAACGAGACGCTTCGGCTGTTTGAGGATTGCCCCCATCCAAGAGGTATTGACGATGATCGCTCCGCACAGACGCGAGACCCCACATTTAGCGATGGTCAATGTCTCATTCGGCTACGGTACTGGGCCAAGTCGGCATGAAGTCTTCCGTCGCGCAACTCTGGAGATTGCCGAAAACGAGTTTGTCGCCGTAATGGGTTTTTCCGGCAGCGGAAAGAGCACATTGATGGCGATTCTGGCTGGACTATTGATGGCTGAAGCCGGCGAAGTCCGTTGGCAAGGTCAGACGAACCCCGTGGCAGGTCAAGATCGCGGTATCGTTTTTCAAAACTACTCGTTGCTCCCCTGGTTGACCGTCGCGGGCAACATTGAACTCGCTGTCCGCCAAGTGTGGCCACGGCGGTCCCGTCGTGGACGCCGCGACTACGTTCAGCAGTGGATCGACACCGTCAATCTATCAGGTTCTGAGCGCAAACGGCCCCATGAGCTATCGGGGGGTATGCGCCAGCGGCTGGCATTGGCCCGAACCTTGGCGATGCAACCGAAGGTCCTGTTGCTTGACGAACCGCTCAGCGCGCTCGACGCATTGACACGTGCTGTTCTGCAAGACGAAATCATTGAACTGTGGCAGCGTGACCGTCGCACTATCGTCATGGTTACCAACGACATTGACGAGGCGCTGTTGATGGCCGACCGGATTGTTCCGTTGACACCGGGGCCGGCCGCCAGCTTTGGTCGAGATTTCCACGTGGAGTTGCCCCGACCTCGTTGTCGCGGTCAGCTAAATTTCGATCCCCAATTCCGATCGTTACGAAATGACATCACGCGGGCAATGCTCGGAATGCGAGCCAAAGGTAACAACACACTGCCATCGCCAAGACGGTCGCCACCTGAAATTCGCCCGGTGTTACCTGGACTCAACCGGTAACACCGCGCGACACTTGTCATTGTCGATAACCAAGCCACCACCACGTCTTACCTGCTTTCCAGATTTCCATGCACCTGTCTGACGAACGTTTTCTGGAGTTGTTTCGAGTTGGCAAATCTTACGTCGATGCGTACGGGTCGTCCCTGAATGTCGTTGAAGACTTTGACCTGATCGTGCGCAAGGGCGAGTTTGTCAGCCTTATCGGACACTCGGGTTGCGGCAAGTCAACGGTATTGACCATGATCGCTGGGCTCAACTCTCTTTCGCACGGCAACATCGCCGTTGCCGGACGCGAAACAAGCGGT
>JAGQPD010001221.1 GCA_020426865.1 Planctomycetales bacterium | reverse complement strand
CAAACGGCGGCCCTTTGGGCCTGAATGTACGACCTCCGCCATCGGCCGCGTCCTGACTATCTACCTCAAACTGCTGACTTTACCGCCTTCCGCCGACTCCGCTCCTCCTCCATATTCAATAACACCCCACCCTTTACGTCTTCTGTGGTTTCGCTAGTCTTCCCAAATTCTGCAATTTCGCTAATCTGCGGCGCCAGCGTCTCCGCGAATTCCAAAAACTCGCTCATCATCCGACCCCCGTCCGACTCGCTGATCCGGCCACGCACCTGCAGCCGAGCCGCCACCGATCCGTGCAGCATGAACGGGCGATCGATTTGCCAGGTCTCTTCCGTTTCAAACTCCTTTTCTGTCTTCCAGGCCGCATAAAAATCCTCGTGGACCCGCGCAAGGTGCACGTTCAACCGCACCTGCACCAGCTGAAATCGCTCGGTTGATTCCAATATCGCTGTCCAAAGTTCATTCCACCGAGCGGTCCCCTGCAGATGCAACCCCGTCGTATTCGACGGGACCGCCCTGCGCAACGGCCGCAAGGCCCCGCGGCCAAATTGATACAACTGCCGCCCCAACAGCGAGAACTCAACGTGCCCAAACAACCGCGTCGCTGCCAAAATCACCACCACCGAAAGCGCCACGACAATTCCCACGTAATCGACCTGGAACCACACGGTCCCGATCGCCGCCAGGCTAGTGACCAGGCACAACCCGCCAATCGACAGCATCGTCTGCCACGGCGTGAAGCCGCGCATCAGAAACCGATGGTGAATATGCCCCCGATCGCCGGCGTAAATGCTGCGACCCGTGAGGACGCGGCGAAGTAGCGCCGCACAAGAATCCAGTATCAAAATGGCCCAGATCGCAACCAGCGGTGCCGCCGCCACGGTCGTGGCCTCCTTAAGCGCACATTTCAGAGCCGTCACGCCGAGCACCAGACCGATCAACATGCTGCCGGCGTCTCCCAAGTACATCGACGCCGGAGCCGAATTATACGGCAAGAAGCCCAGTATCGCCCCCGCGACGGCAAACGCCACCGTGGCATCCACCACGTCACCATGCATCAGCGATAGGGTGCCCAATGCCAGGCTGATCACGAGCCCCACGGTCGACGCCAAACCATCAACACCGTCGATAAGATTAAACGAATTGATCGCCCCTAGAATCCACATCACCGTCAAGATCCCGGCGAATACGCCTAGGTGCAGATCAGTCCCGAAAAAGTCCAGGTTGTCGATCGTCAGACCGCTATAGACGGCCAGCACGGCGACCAGGAACTGGAATAGCAGCTTATGCCGACCCCGCATCCCAAACCGATCGTCCGCCACGCCGACAGCCACAATCGTTCCGGCGGCCAGGACCAGAAAGCCCATGGCCCGAACGGTATGTTTACCGAACCCAATATGTGCGGAAAGTTGCGGAAAGACAGCCAAACCGGCCAAAAGAGCGGCCAACAAGATCACGACGCCACCGCCGTAGGCCACCGGCTAGGGCTGATGTTTACGGTCGCCGTCCGGACGGTCGATAAAATCGACCCTCCAAGCGATCCACCGCATGACAGGAGATAAGCTCAGGCCTGCAACGAGCGCGATTGCGAAAGCCGAGATTGCTAGATACATAAGATTTATCGGTCATAAGTTGTGAAAACGTTGCGTGGCCCGCGGTTCGGGCGACTTTCACGTCTTCCATCGAACCATGCCTTGCGATTGGCGTCAATAAGTTACGCAAAAAAAAGTTACACACCCAACTCTGCGGTCCCCAGGCCCGAAGGGCAGCCATTTGCATAG
>JAGQPD010001220.1 GCA_020426865.1 Planctomycetales bacterium | reverse complement strand
GTTCCAGCTGCTGATCTTCTTCATTATGTCGTTCAAAATCGTCACGATGGAAGGCGACTTCAATATTCGCATGCCAGCTTCGGCACCCAACCCAGGCCCCCCGAGCACGGAGAGCCTGATCCCACCCATGAAGCTGAAACTGTCGGCCGATCGCAGTTCCGGAAACTTGACCAGCATTCGCCTGAACAACGAACTGGAGTTCAACTCGTTCGATGAATTGCACCGACACGTACTGAGCATGATCGGTGGCGACAGTGGCCCCGGTGCTGGCGACGCCGAAATCGAACTCGACTGCGACTACAATTTGAAGTATGAATACGTGATTGCCGCGATCACGGCGGTATCCGGCGAGCGAACCGCCGACGACCAGATCATTCGGCTGATCGAGAAGATCAAGTTCACACCACCTCAAGAATAGCTCTCTGCCAGACTCATGCTCGAGGATGGAATTGATTATGGATTTTCTTCAAGCGCGTCGTATCGACGTGCGTGTAGATCTGCGTCGTGGTAATGCTGGCATGTCCCAACAACTCCTGGACCTGACGCAAGTCGGCACCGCCGGCGAGCAAGTGCGTGGCAAAGCTGTGTCGCAATGTGTGCGGGCTGATATCGGCCGGGATGCCCGCACGCGCCGCGTACTTCTTGACCAACTCCCAAATCGCCTCTCGCCGCAATCGCCGTCCGCGCCGTGACAGCAGCAGCCACTCCGGAGGCGTCGGCGGCTGACTTGCCAACTCTGGTCGTACGTCCGTCAAGTACCGCTGGACGGTCTCCACGGCGGTTTCGTTGAGCGGCACGATACGTTGTTTATCACCCTTGCCGCGGCAGATGCAGTATCGGTCTTTCAAATGTGTATCGCGCAGCTTCAGGTGCGACATCTCCGACGCACGGCAGCCCGTCGCATACAGAAGTTCCAGCAACGCACGATCTCGCAGCCAATACGTATCGTATTTCTTGGGTGCCTGAAGGAATTGGTCCACGAGCTGCGGTGAAAGGACTTCCGGGACTCGCTGCCATAGTTTTTGACTACCGAGTAATTCCGCCAGGTTGTCGCGGATCACGCCTTCCAACTGCAAGTAACGAAAGAAGACCTTCAGGGACACCAGGTGCCGCGATGTGCTGGACGGTGCCAACTGTAGATCGTGTAGCCAACTGGCATAATCGGAAAGATCGCCAATCGTCAGCCGCGTCGGATCGCGAGTCCCCAGCCACTTCCGAAAACGACTCAAGTCGCGGCCGTACGCTTCACAGGTGTTTACCGACAAATGACACTCGCTGCTGAGATAGTTCAAAAAGCTCTCGTGCCAGCGTTCCATGTCACTGACGCGACGCACGGGCACCGGCTTTTTCAACTTCTTGCGAGGGGGCATAGACGATCCAGGATACCGACTTGTACGTCCGCAGGAAATGCCACACTCCATGCCATCGACCGATTCTTGGCGTCGCTTGAGTGATGGTCATAGGAGCGGCCTGCGCACGACCCGTTTAACGACAAACGTAGCGGCCGGGCGAAGTATATGGGACCGCCGTTGCCAGATGATTCCCCCTTGATTTGGAACCTAGATGTCTGGCATGATGCCACCGGCTGTCGGCAGCAGTTTGCCAAACCGGCCGATTTGCCGGAAGCCGACACGGCCCCATAGACGATTGAATCTGGTATGCAAGAGATCCTGTTTGAGAAACCGTATGTCTTTGTCCCGCCGCATCGCGGCAGCTGGTGGCCCAGCTTCATCCAGCGTTTTCGACTGATTGACTATTGGCTCCGCAAGAGCCACGGCGTGCACGAGTATGAGTGTCGTCACGCGGAGCGGTTGCGGCAGTCGTTGCAGCAGGGGCATGGTGTGATGATCACACCCAATCATTGTCGCCCGTGCGATCCGATCGTGATCGGTTTGTTGGCCCGAGAGGTACAGACGCATGTCTTCGCGATGGCAGGATGGCATCTTTTCAATCAAGATCGATTTACAGCCTTCGCCATCCGCAAAATGGGCGGGTTCAGTGTCTATCGCGAAGGGATTGATCGCAAGGCGATTGACACATCGGTGGAGATCCTGGATACGGCGTGCCGCCCGTTGATATTGTTTCCCGAAGGAGCTGTAACACGCACCAACGACCGTTTGAACGCCATGCTGGACGGTGTCGCGTTTATCGCCCGTTCCGCGGCGAAGCGTCGCGCGAAACGCCAGCCAGCTCAAAAAGTCGTGGTCCATCCGGTGGCGCTGAAGTATTTGTTCCGGGGCGACCTCCAGTCCACGATCAACCCGGTTCTGACCGAAATCGAACGACGGATGTCATGGCGTCCGCAAAACGACCTACCCTTAATGGAACGAATCACTAAGGTAGGACTCACGTTGCTATCGCTCAAGGAAATCGAATACTTCGGCACGCCGCAGGCTGCCAAGTTTGAACAGCGCCTACGCGGTCTGATCAATCGCCTGTTGCAGCCCCTCGAGCAACAATGGTTGGGGCGTGCCGACGAGGGGCCGGTCGTGCCGCGTGTCAAAGCGCTGCGAATGAAGATCATGCCGGAGATGACTCGCGGCGAAGTGACGGCCGACGAACGTAAACGCCGCTGGCGACAACTGGAAGAAATCTATCTCGCTCAGCAAGTGGCCAGTTACCCGCACGATTACTTGACGACCCATCCGTCGGTCGACCGAGTCCTGGAGACGGTCGAACGGTTTGAAGAAGATCTCACCGACCGCGTTCGTGTGCATCAACCGATGAAGGTGATTATCGAAGTCGGTGAGGCCATTGAGGTCGAACCAACTCGCGACCGCCGCGCCGAGGTCGACCCACTGATGACGCACATCGAGCAATCGCTACAGGATATGCTCGATCGACTTACCAAAGAATCACGGATGACGTAACACGGCAGCATTGCTTAGCGCCATTGTTCGATTCCCTGCGCCGCAGCACATCCGCCCGATCGTCCCCAATACCTCGAGGTTCGAGGTATTCGCCCCCTCATGACAACTCCCAATCCATGGGGCCGGCGACTATAACTGAATCTCCTGCGCGTCGGGCGCGATGACGATCTCCAGCCGACAACTTTCTTCCATGGGAAAGGCAATGGCTTCGATCGCCCAGACCAGCGAGATCAGCTTACCCGAAAAGCTGTGCGGGCTGCGTGGCAGCCGGTATGCGATCTGGCGTGTTTCTTGCAAGGGAGGGTTGTTCAGCGTCATCCGGT
>JAGQPD010001219.1 GCA_020426865.1 Planctomycetales bacterium | reverse complement strand
TCCGCATCCGCGACGCGGACGGACGTTTTTTGTATTCACTTCACCCGCTAAGGAGGGCCCCTCTGAGAAGGGCACAAAACCATGGCGAAAGCTGCTGGTAAAAAGGCACCGACCAAAACCGAGGTCTATGCCGCCATTGCCGAATCGACTGGACTGAGTAAAAAACAGGTCAGTGAGGTTCTGGATGCACTGGGCGCGGAAATCCGCAAATCACTCGGTAAGAACGGTCCCAAGTCATTCACGGTTCCCGGTCTCTGCAAGATTACAGTGACCCACAAGCCGGCCACCAAAGCTCGTAAAGGCATCAACCCCTTCACGAAAGAAGAAACCGTCTTCAAAGCCAAGCCGGCTCGCAATGTGGTCAAAATCCGACCACTGAAGAACCTGAAGGACATGGTCTAACACCACTAAGCCAGTCCGTCACGCGATGCCCGAACGGGCCCATTAAAGCGGACGCGACGCCCTGCGCTTGACGCAGGTCACCACATCCAAAGCCATACGATCTGGACCGAGGTCGTGTGGCTTTTTCGTTGCCACATTCAATTCAACATGCAAGACAGTCGTCAATTCCCCCGAATCCGCTGCAAATGCCGATCGCGAATTCGCGGCGCGATCTCTTCTCCGTGCGTCAGCGATGCGGATATGTTGGCCCCCAACTCCGCCGGTGACGGGCCTACCCATTGGCTTTCCTTGCCGTCAACCGAAATCGAAAGGTCATCCGGATCGATCGTCAGAACCGCGAACAGACTATCGCGGTACGGACAAGTGTGCGACAACCACGGCTTGGCGGAATGTTCCTCGCTCGAGTAACTTTCGTGCTGATAGTTGCCCCCCACCCATTGATAGGACGCCGAATTTATGTGCATGTAGACTATGTCCTTGACGCGACGGACGTGATCGATATGGGAGTGGCCATTGATCGCAAGAAGAATCCGGTCGGCGTACTCCGCAAGGAGCTTCTGTATCGCCTCGGCATTGTCGACCGCAAACGTGCCGGCAAGTGGCTGGTGCGACGCGATGATCATCGGTCCCCGAACCGACGTCAGCACGTTTTGCAGCCAGTTCAACTGTTCGTCGCCCACGTACGACGGATAACCACCCTCATGCATCGGTGAACCTCGCTCGTTGCCGTCGAGAACGACAAGCGTCAACTCGCGAATCGACGTCATGTAATAATTGTCCGTCATCCCCCAAACGTCGAGACATTGCTCCCTTGTATGAGCACCGTTCGTATCGTGGTTGCCGATGACGTGGTATGCCTTTGGGTGCGACGAATTAAACAAATCGATCACATCGCGATTCTTCGCGTTCGGATACGCGAAGTCCCCCAATTGGATGATCGCGTCAGGCTTCGCAAGTTCCATCGCTTTGACGAACGACTGCATGCGAGCGACACCGTCGTGTACGATATCGTGATGCAGGTCCGCAATGATCCCCAACTTTATCGGCTGCGAAAGCCATCCGGCGGCCGCCGAACGAATTGGCCACGAGCAGGAAACAGCAGCGGCCCCGATCAGCCCCATCGCCGTGCGGCGGTCGAGGTGGCGTGCCATTGGCGACGGCGTACTTTTCATCAATTGCTGGCCTCCGACAAATGTCTTGGCGGTAAGCTGGTTGGGACTCGAGCGCCTGGTGTGTTCCACGCCATTGACGTTGTGAAAATACCCAAGAGAAACAGCAAACCGCACTGAATCCTCCAGCGCTACATTGCTCCAGACTAGCGGGAGACCAGCGCCGATTCCACCCCCACCGGGTCGGCACGCAATCGGGCGTTCGCTCGATTGACCCGGTCGACAGCGACCCGGTCGACAACCGGTCCGATTTTTGCGCCAAGACCGCCCGGCAATACACACCGGTCGGCAAAGGGTGGGCGTGCGTTGCCACCGGTTTCGTGCCAAAATGGGGCAAAATGCCCCACGTTGGGGCATTTTGCCCCATTTGTGTTCGAGGAAAGCATGATGATAGAATTCGCTTATCTTTATCGCGGACTGTGTGCTCTCGCGCGCTGTCACCAGGCGAATGCCATGGCGGGGCATCTGGGAGCAACGTTGGTTGCTGCGTATCTCTTCGGCGAAGACCACGCGCAACTGGACGACCGAGTGTATCAGGCGATCGAGCGGGATTGCCAGGGGATCGTGAGGGGCGACGAAGCGTTCTGGTTTGATCCGGAAAAAGCGGGAATCACGATTGGGCAGCTATTTCAACCGTTTCCCGACGAGCAGCCACAAGAAGATCGGATCGACGAAATTGCGGTGGCGTTGTCGCGGAACATTGGCCAGTTACGGCAGTCCGGGCACAATGTGATCTTTGCCTCGCTCGCCATTCGCGCCCTTCGCGGTCACCCACAGTTTGCGATGCCAACGATTGTAACTGGCATCGTCCAATTGATCGAACGCTTCGACGGCGAGCGACCTGGGCGAGCCTATTTTGGCAACGAAAAGGGCTGGATCGAAGGTGAGCACCTGGAAGTCATCGAGGACGCGGAGTTGCCGCAGTACTCCGACCTCCGCGCGATGGCCGAAGCGGTCGTGGAAGAATTAATACAGTCCGGCTCCATTCGGCGACAGGGGCTTGGGGGATTGTTTCATATTATCAATCACGCTCAGGCTTTGACCGAACTCGACCGCCTGGGGTACGGCGAATTGGCTCGTGCGGGGATGCGCGCTCACCATCGGCATCTATGCCTGTGGCGCTCGTTGCCCGATCTATCCGCGGAGCTCGGTAGGTTGCGCGCAGCGAAGAATGATCCGCTATCAGTTGACTATTGGAACGAAGCGGGGCCATCGCAGTGGTCGGCGCACCTGTCGCACCGTATCAAAACGTTGTACGGGTTCTTTTCGCTGCTTCGTTGGATCGATGCGGAGGACAAACGCCGAGAGGCGGAAAAGCAGTTTCGTTATTTGATGGCATGATATGCCCTGCGACGCGTCTTCTCGGATCCAACGCGCACAAGTCAAAAACAAAACTTAGACACACAAAACTCAGACACGCTGCCAAGCCGAGACGAGACGCGGTGGCGTTTGTTCTATCGATGCAAAGGCCTTCCA
>JAGQPD010001218.1 GCA_020426865.1 Planctomycetales bacterium | reverse complement strand
CACAACCCCTTGCCGCTGCTGCGCGAAAGGCCAGACAGACTCCCACCCAGCGAGCGGGCCGTACCGCCACATCAGTGGCGTCACCACCTAAAAAACATCCTATTGATTATGTAAAGGCAAAACGACCAATGTTGCATCTCTCTCAAAACGTCGCCCGGGTCTTCTCAAGGTTAACGATGGTGGCATTGCTGGCGGCAATGGCGGGTTGCGGACCGTCGGCGCAACAGACCGCCGACTCTGTGAAAGCGCTCAAGGCCGCCAATGCCCTGGTGGTATCCAACGGCGCGTCCGTAACCTTATCGTCCATGGATGAAGGGACGAACATTTCGGAGGCGGTTGCCCATTTGAAGAACTTACCGAATCTTGGAGCCCTCAATTGCACCGACATGACGCTTGCTCCGGAGGATTTCGCCGTGATCGGCAAGCTCTCGAATCTCACGTCGCTGACGCTCAACAATACGAATCTCGACGACGCGGGGTTGGCCAAGCTTTCTGGTCTACGCAAGCTTCAAGCTTTGAACATCGCCAGCACTCAGGTGACGGGCGACGGGCTGTCGGCCCTGTCGGGCCTTGGCGCCGTGACGACGCTTGATCTTTCTGGTTCGAAGGTGACCAGCGGCCTCGAACCGCTGGCGAAGATGGCCAGCCTTGATACACTGACGCTGCGTTCGATGACGTTGGACGATGGCGCCCTGGCGGGTTTGGCAAGCTCCAAATCCTTGGGCACGGTCCGCTTGGGTGAATCCCAATACAGCGACACCGACAAGGAACAGCTCCAATCGGCAATCGCCGGCTTGGAAGTCCAGGAATAGTTTCACATGCGACTCTTAAAGTGACGCATTGCCGTCGCATGCGGCGTCGTCAATCTCGCGATGGTCCCTCGGACCTCAGGTACTGGCTGGTAACAAAAAATGAGCCGAAGCGTTGCCGCTTCGGCTCTTGCCGTTTCATCGTTATTGCCGGTCGTTACCGAGTGATTAGCAACCGGGCCACGCGCAGCTACCGATTGCCACCCAGGATTTCGTCATTTCTCCCGCCGTAGTTGTAGTACGGGATGGGGTCGATATCGTAGGTAAGCATTTGCACCGATCCATCGCACAGTGCGAGGTAGAAACCTGCCGGGTGGGCGCTGCCGAATTCAAAGTTAAGGCTCACACCTGGCCGATCTTGACGCGGCGAAAGCACGTTCAACGTCGCGGGGTTTTGTGGATTGACGACCGCCCGAGCACTGGAATTGGCGAAGTATCCGTTCACGTCACGGTCATGACCGAGAAAGATGTTCTGGTCGTCGGCCGGGTCGTTACCGTCCACGTAGTAGTCGGGGTTGAGGTATTTTTCGCCAAAGAGGCCAGTCTTGCTGGTACCATCCTCAACTTGCGCCAACTTGACTTCACTACGTTGGTGGCTGACACCGTTTTGTTCGTAAACCGGATTCTCATACTGCCACCGATATGTCTTCGCGGCATCATAACTGCCGGGGCCACCTTCTTCGCCGGCGGACCAGCTGCCACTGTTGACTTGGTAGTCACTGCGAGCCACAACGCAGTTCGGTGCCCGGCAGGCACGCATGTTATTGGCCAGGTCACCGTTGCGGACGAGCGGATAGGCCAATGCAGCGCGACGGGATGGGCAATTGAAGACGGTTACCGGAGTCGAAACGGCGGCGAGGAAGGCCTGTTCGAACTGAGCCTGATTGGACATGCCGGATCCAATGTCATGCAGGGCTTGCTCTTCGATAAACGGCAGAACGTTGTAACCCCAACCACCAGGTTGCGTCTTGCCAAACCCATAACCCGAACGCGGGTCACCCTGCCAGCGCCATCCCCAACCGCTGGAAGGAAGAAAACCATGAGCCGACTCATGGTTGATAGCCGCCAGTGCCAATTGCTTGAGATTGTTCTGGCATTGCATCCGACGAGCCGCTTCGCGGGCCGCATTGACGGCCGGCAAGAGTAGCGCTACTAGCAGGCCAATGATGGCAATCACAACTAGTAGCTCAACGAGCGTAAAACCGCGACGCTTCATAATGACACTCCCTACACCTAAAAGGCACGATGAAACTGGGGGTTAAAGATTTGCGATCAAAAAACTCAATATCCGAATTCGATGGTCAAAAGTCAATTCTCAGCACTCAATTGTAATTGAATTGGCAAACTATTTTCCAAATACGCGCTACGACTTAATCCGCAGTTCGTACACAGCGGGAACATCACGTTCGGTAACCGGGGACATTTCAAAGCCGAGTGCCGCAGCCGATTTCTTCTGACGGTCGGTTTTGATTAGGGGCGACTCAACTTCGACACGGTAAAAACCGTTGCGGATGGCGGGAAATTTCTCGCCATCCAAGTCAGTTTGTGGGGTAACCACGCCGTCGGACAGGGTAACGCCGGACGCTTCGTCAACCAATCCCTCCAGGAACGGTTCGGGCACCAAGCGAACATTTGCATCGCTCAAGGGGCGGCCATCGAGTGTGATACGAAAAGACTGCCCACGTAGGCCTTGTTTCAACTCCGCGTACAGCTCAAACCGCTTGGTAAGCTCACCTTGGCTGACCGCCCCATCTCGGTCGTCGTCAATACGCCCCAATGCATTATTGATGCCGGGTGAGGCCTCGAGTTCTTTCTTATCGAGCTTGCCATCGGAGTTCTTATCGTAGAGCTCAAAGGCTTTCGTCGTCAGGACTTGCGGGTCCCACTCGGGTGCAGAGACACGACTGGGGCCGAAGCCACAACCGGTGAGCAGCATTGGGAATAGCATTGTAAAAACAGCGATGGGGCCGATTTGTCCGAGCGATTTCGCGCTAACTCGGACATTTCTGACTCGCACATTCTCGCCGAATCGATCTTGTAGCATCATACGATTTACGACCTACAGGCACTGAGCTTGCGGCAATAATGTCCGACCAAGCGATCAACAAAACGGAATCACCACCGCGGCTTACCGCGGAGGAATCGAATAGATTAGACCAGCACGCGACAGGTACGGGCGAAAGTTCCAAGTTTTGGGACAGCCCGCCGCCCGTCGGCACGATAATACCTCCAAGGAATAATTCC
>JAGQPD010001217.1 GCA_020426865.1 Planctomycetales bacterium | reverse complement strand
TTGCGATTGCCAGCGATCACCATGGTGTTTCCTTGAAGGCCCAGCTGGTTGGCATGTTGAAGGGGATGGGGTACGACGTCAGCGATGAAGGACCGGCATCTGCCGACGCGGTGGATTATCCCGATTTTGCGGCACGCGTAAGCCGCAAGGTAGCCGATGGTCAAGTCGACAGCGGAGTGCTAATTTGCGGTTCGGGGATCGGCATGGCGATCGCAGCCAATCGGTTTCCGGGTGTCCGAGCTGCCGTCTGTTATGACGCTGAGTTGGCAGAGCTGTCCCGGCGACACAACAACGCCAACGTCGTCTGTCTTTCGGGCGACCGTGTTTCGGCGGACGCCAACGCGGAAATCGTCCGGCTGTGGCTGGCGACGGACTTCGACGGCGGCCGTCACGCTCGACGCGTCGATAAGCTCGAACAGTTCCCGGGAAATCAAGCCGAATCTTGCTAGCTTTATTTCAGGCGGGTTAGGTTGTCCGGGTTGTGCCAGGCGACACTGGCGATTGTAGCATGTGTGCCGGCTTGCCAGAAAACTCGCTTCAAAAACAGGGCTTCTAGCTAAAGTTGAAAGCTTGCGATCGACGCAATCGTTGGTAAAGTCGAAAGAAGAAGTTCCGCATGGTGATGCGAGGTTCGTGAAGACTGCGAGCCGTTGCTAGTGCGGTGTGCCACAGAGCTGAAGACTCCCCGACGAATTGCGAAGGATAGGCGGCATGATCAGTCCGCGCCCCGAAAACAACTATTCCCAAGATGAAGTGGACCAGCTGCTGTTGAATGCTCGGCTGCGTGACGAACTCGAACCGTATCTCGATGAATCGATGCGGTTGGTCGACGCCAAAGAGATGCCGACCTCAGTGGAAAACGAATTCCTGGCGTCGATGCTGGCATGGGAGCGGGCACCCGCACTGCCGATCGCCGAGTGGTTTGATCCGCCGTTGGGGTTGCCTCCGGTCGACCAGTTGACCGCAGGCGAATTGCAGGAGGTGCTTTTTGGCACCGTCCACCGATTGTTTGAAAAGCGGATTGTCCTGGACTTCACCGAACACCTGTCCGATACGGAACTTTATCGCTTGATTGTAAGAGACATACTTCCGTCACCAGAAAAGAAGCTTGACCGGTCGCCGACGTATCTCCATTGGCACTGCCTGGACGCCACCGCTGATCCCGACATCTGGCTGATGTACTATGCCACCGCGGAAGAACGGCAGGCGTGGCATGACGAGACACAATCGTTATTGCCGCCGCTCCGACCACTGCCATATCCGCGGCGTTTGCCGCGTCCCCAGCCTTAGCCGGCCACCGGTGGACAGTGGATCGCCCCCAGTCTGTTTGGCCCTCCTGGCCTGCGCGGCGCTGATTAGGCGTCGTGCTTGCCGGCGATCGGTCGCTAAACCTTGGTGGTGTAGCCGTCGCGAGGGTTGCGGGACATCAGTTGATTGGCCTCGTCGTCCCCAGGGAACTTGTAGGTCTTCGGATCGAACGTGACCTTGCGTCCGGTCAGTAGTGCGATGTTGGCCAGGTGGCAGGCGTTGACGGCGCGAACGTGATCGTGCACGTTGGCGACCGGCGTGCGACCGCTCTTGATGCAGTCGATGAAATTCTGCATATGCCCCAAGTGTCGCGATGGGAGTTCGCCACCGTAGAGGGCCGCCATCCGCTCTTCGATTTCTTTGCGAGCCATCGGGTCGGCGTCGACCTCTTCGACGGGCTTGCCAGTCAACGACCCTCGATTGACACGGATCCGTCCCAGTTCGCCGGTGATCAACAGCTGATTCTCGCCGCTGACCAACTTGATCGTGTTGCCGGTCGACAAGGTAATGTCGATATCAAACGAGTGGGCGACGTTAAACGCCTGTGGCATATCCGACGGAGGCACTTTGCCGAGCAGAAACCCGAGGACCTTATCGCGCTCGACCGCCATGAACTCGCCCGTTCCCTGGGCAGAAACGGCCTGGCCTTCCGAATCGGTCAACGCCCAAAATGCGACGTCCGTATGGTGGACTCCCCAATCAGATACCTGACCGCCCGAATACTCATACCACCAGCGGAAATTCCAACCAATCCGCTCGGGGCAGAAATCAAATGCCGGTGCCGGCCCTTGCCATAGATCCCAATTCAATTCAGCCGGGGCATCGGCCGATGGGAATGGTCCAAACGGCTTGTTCGGGTCCGGGCTGCGCGATGCAGCTTTCCCGACCGAACTTACCGCCTGCAGCTTCTTCCCCAATCGACCGCTGTGAGCAATCGCGACTGCCTTGAGGAACCGCATTTCGAACTCGCTGCGTTGCTGAGTTCCGACCTGGAAGACCTTGCCGTACTTGTCGACCGCCTCCTTGATTAGAGTCCCCTCGGCATAGGTGAGCGTCAACGGCTTCTCACAATAGACGTGCTTGCCGGCCTGCATTGCTTCGGTCGCGATCTTCACGTGCCAGTGATCGGGCGTGCCAATCGTCACCGCATCAACGTCCTTTTCGTTGGCAAGCAATTCTCGATAATCGGTGTAGACTTTGCATTCGATTCCCCGCTCTTTCAACCGATTGGCAAATCGCTCGGCATTACCGCGGTGAACGTCACAGCAGGCAACCATTTGGCCCAACTGAGCCGCCTGTCCGCCAATGTCACTTCCGCGTCCGCCTACGCCAATGGCGGCCAACGTGATGCGATCATTTGCGCTCTCCTGAGCAGATAGCCGCGTCAAGATGGATGGGGTTGCAACGCCAGCCAGCGCGGCTCCCGCCGTGGTCCCAAGAAACGAACGTCGACCGAACTTCGCAACCATATCAACACCTTTGGAGCTGGGGGTGGGATTCGAGAACAGGTGAGTCATTACCGGGTAATTTTGCCTAATCTCCTTCGATTTGTCTAGTCGCGGACGTCGTCCGCCACCGCGACTTCGATCGTGGACCTCGCTGTTCGTCGTCGTGGCTGTCCGTCGTCGTGGGTTTCTGTCAACCAGTGCTATTTCTCTTCGTAGTCGCTGAGAAACCGATGCCGCTGATCAACGAATCCACGGAGACTGATGCTGCCTCGCCCACCCGCATCGCTCGACGCATCCCGGTTGACATCGGCGGTTGCCGCTTCAAACGCGTCGTATTCGGTCAGCTTTCGCGTATCGATCTTGATTTGTTCGGCAATCAAGTCGTGGTTTTGCTTTACAAAGGGCCCTAGCGTTTGCCAGTCCAAAGACTGGGAGGCAATCGTCTTGATGCACTGCAAATACCGCGCACGTAGGGCGGGAACTGCTAGCAATCGACTGCGCAGCGGCGTTCGCTCGTTATCGAGCCCAACGAGTGGATCCAGTGTTACGCCACCGCCACCGGGGCCACCAAAACCGGGTCCACCGGGGCCACCAAAGCCGCCAGGTCCACCAAAGCCACGGGGTCCACCAAAGCCACGGGGCCCACCAAAGTCAGGTCCAGCATCATCGTCGGGTCGGTCTTGGGGTCCGGCATCACGTTGCTCGGGGCCATCACGCTCGTCCGCCTCCTCCGCTCGAAAACCGCCGCGTCCGCCGGCAAATCCACCTCGCCGCCGACCTGGTGGTCCTCCCATTCCGCCGTGAAATGACTCGTTCATGTCGCTTGGTATTAGGTGAAACTTGTCGTCGCCATCGAGGTAAAGACTGTAGTCACTGGCCCGTACCCAGTAGCCATCGTTATTGACGAGTGCCACGTCCAGCGCCAAAAACCAGAGCACCTCGTCCATGTCCAACATGGGGCGCAACGCCTCTTCAAGCTGATCCGGGGGAGTCGCTTCAAGGGTTTTGCACAGTACGATCAACTTACGCCATGACGACTCGGTGTCTTTGGATTTGATGGTGAAGCGACGTCGATACTCTTCGACGTCGTCGCCAACGTAACGCAGGCCACCGTCAGCGCCAGGATTGCCGCGCACTTTCCAGCGCGCCCCTTTGGAAGAACCATAGTGTCGCGCAACAAAGTCCTTATTGAATTGCTCGGCGTTGGTGTAGATCCCCCAGTTCTCGCCGTTAATGACGACTCGCACGAAATTTGCGCGCGGTGCCGGCATGTATTGGTTGGCAAGATGAGCGTATAGAACGGTGCTCATCTGAGAATCGTCCTCGTGGCCATTGAGCAGATTCAGCGTGCGATAGCCATAAAGGTTTTGTTCTTTGTCGGCCATGTCCAACGATACGTTGAGCGATCGCTTCAGCCCGGCAGGCACCATCATGTACGACGACATCCCGCGAAAATGGAGACCGACGTTGGAGTATTCGCGACCATCGACGATCATCTTCGCCGCGACGTCGACGTCCGTCCCGTGGAAATCCGATAGCTCTGATTCCCAATCGCCGTTTTCGAATTCGAAGAAGATCGTACGTAAGACCGTCGTATCATACAGGTCATGGTCGGGGTATTGCGTTACGTCCGATGGCAAAACGCGTATCCCCGGTTGCCCCGGCTGCTGTTGTCCGCCGCGTGGTCCAAATCCGCCACGTGGGCCCCGGCGTCCCCCGCCACCCCCCGTCGGATTGTCTTTGATATACTGCCGCGCGGCCTTGCGCTCCTCGGCGTTAAGCCAACCGTTTTTGTCTGCGTCGAATTGGTCGACGATCTTCCGTTGCTCCGCATTCGGGCCACCAGGACCACCAAATCCAGGACCACCAAAACCAGGACCTGCTGGCATGATTTCGTCAACCGTGAGTCTTCGGTCGTTGTTTTTGTCCAGCGACATAAGCGCATTGGGAGCGTTCTCCAACTCACTTCCGCTCAACTCGCCGTCGTGGTCCGAATCCAACGCCTCCATGATCGGCAACGCTTGTGCCAGCGT
>JAGQPD010001216.1 GCA_020426865.1 Planctomycetales bacterium | reverse complement strand
ACACGACCGACAATCGCGAAGTGTGGCTCAACAATCGCACCAAGGGCGATGTCCTGCGATTGCGAGTCGGAGACAGAATCGATATCGGCAGCATCACCGGAACGATCTCCAGAATTGGCGAACGATCCTGCGAAGTGTTATGCGGCGAAGAGACGAAGCTGATTTCGCTGGGTAAGAGCTTGCTCGAATAGCAATGCTACTGGTCACTTTGCAATGCTACTGGTCACCTTGCCCGTCGTGCCGCTCTGGCTCCGTGAGATAATCGGTCCGTGAGCGAACCTACTGCAAACCTCGAACCGCCAGTCCCCCCTTCACTCGGAACTCTCCGGCGGCCCAAATCGCACTTCGCCCATCCTTGGTCGACGTCAAGCAACGCTCCACACACCGCCCATTCCCTGTGGTAAGATATTCTGGATCGGAAATGACCGTGAGGAATTCCTGCCTGAACTATCCTGCGAACCTTCGCATCGTCCCGCCTGTGGAGCACATGGCCATGCCAAGACTTTTTCTGCGTTGCGTTGCTACCTTGACTGTTGCCCAATCCTTGCTGTGTGGTACCGCTACCCAATACTCCCATGGGGAAGAAACGACGTTTGTCGAACCGACTTGGCGATATGTTACCCAACCCCCGAGCGATACCTGGTTCCAAACCCAATTCGACGACTCCAAATGGCAACAGGGCCTGGGGGGATTCGGCGACCCCGAAACACCAGGTGCGCGCGTCGGTACCAACTGGTCGACCAACGATATTTGGCTGCGTCGCGAGTTTGAAATGTCCTCCGTTCCCGCGAAGGTTGGACTGCTGTTGCACCACGATGAAGACGTTGAAGTCTACATCAACGGCGCGAAGGTCAAGTCGTTGGATGGCTACACGACGGAGTATCAGACGCTACCGCTTGATGACAACGCCCGCGGTGTGTTGAAACCCGGCAAGAACACGTTGGCCGTGCATTGCCATCAGACCGGTGGTGGCCAATTTATCGACGTGCACGTTGTCGACACAGAAAACGCGATCAAGCTCCCACAACCGCCCCGACCGACGACTCCTTTCAAGTCGGAATTGATCACGCGGTGGGGGGCGGAAGTCACGGCGGACAATGCCTGGCGAGAATATCCACGACCGCAAATGGTACGCAGCAACTGGCAGAATCTCAATGGCATGTGGGATTACGCGGTTGCCCCCAAAAACGAATCGAGCATCCCTACGCCATGGGATGGAAAGATTCTCGTTCCGTTCTGCCTTGAATCAAAGCTTTCCGGCGTGCAGCGTTTGCTGGATCCCGATGAGGCCCTGTGGTACCACCGGACATTTTCTGCGACGAAGGATCGTACTCAACGGTCGCTGCTCAATTTCGAGGCGGTCGACTACGCCTGTCGCGTGTGGGTCAACGGACACCAAGTGGGTTCGCATCAGGGCGGAAACGTCCCCTTCCAATTGGATATCACCGACGTCCTCGTCGAGGGCAGCAACGAACTGATCGTGCGAGTCGACGACGCCACCGAGCAGATGCAACTGCGCGGCAAGCAAACCCTCAAGCCGCGAGGCATATGGTACACCCAGGTTTCCGGGATTTGGCAGACCGTGTGGCTCGAGCAGGTGCCGCTTGCTTACCTGCAAAATGTCAAGATCAGCACCGACGCCAAAGCTGGAACGATCTCCCTTCGCGGCCTCGTGTCGGACGAAGACGCCAATCGCGGTGACTATCAGTTGAAAGTCGTAGCCCTGGACGGTGATCGGCAAGTCGCCGAAGCCGTCGGGCCAATTGCTGACGTGACACTCGCCATCGCCGATGCCAAAAAATGGTCGCCTTCATCCCCCCACTTGTACGATCTGACGATTACCTTGGTGAGTAAAGAGGGCCAGGCACTGGATGAAATCAAATCGTATGCGGGCATTCGGGATGTTGGCAAGGTGCAGGATGAGAACGGGCATTGGCGATTCACGTTGAATGGAAACATCCTATTTCACTGGGGGACGCTCGATCAAGGATGGTGGCCTGACGGTTTATTGACACCACCATCTGACGCAGGGATGGCGTACGACGTCCAGTTTCTCAAAGACGCTGGCTTCAACATGATCCGCAAA
>JAGQPD010001215.1 GCA_020426865.1 Planctomycetales bacterium | reverse complement strand
TTGCGCTCGGACCGTCGCGACGTTCGCGACAACTACGCCTGGTCTACCGTGACATCGAGAGGGGCGCCCCAAACTGTTGGAGACGGCCTGGGCGGTGTGGTTGAGCCAAACTGCCTCCCTTCAAGCCCAACCAACGGTATCGGCGCCACCCACCCGGTGACAACATCAATTTCGCCGCTGGTGGGCATGATAAATCGAGCCGGCAGGTGGCCGTTCGCCCGTTTGGCCCCGCATTTTGAGGAGAAAACGGCTTAGGACCCGGGCAAGTTTTTGGCGACGCCCGACAAGGCGGGAAAGCGCCACTCGCCGCCATTAACCGGAACAAGGAGCTTGCATGGGCAATTCCGCCACCGTTGGCTCGATTTGCGAATGCCTCCGGTGGCGCTCCCCGCATGTTTTCCCTAGCCAGACAGGCAGAATTACGCTTCAATAGTGGAATCGACCGAGTTCCTTTCGGCAACATCCAGCCGATACCGGTCTCCCTTCTCATCTCTCGGAACTGAGGCCCATCATGCGACGCAGGCACGCCTTTACGTTGGTGGAATTGTTGGTCGTTATTGCGATCATCGGTGTTTTGGCCGGGCTCATTTTGCCCGCAATTAGCCGCACCCGTGAAACAGCGCGACGCCTTCAGTGTCTGAGTCACATCCGGCAGGTTGGCATGGCGGTGATCGCATTTCACGATGCGAAAACGTATCTGCCACCCTCGCGCACCGACGACGGCAGTTTGGGCCCCGGCATCGCGCCTCATTCATGGGTGACACTGATCCTCCCTTACATTGACCAAGAGCCGTTGCAAAAGAACATCAACTCGAATGTTCCCTGGAATGCCGCCGTCAACCTGACGCCGATCCAGACTCGGTTGGAGGTATTCGAATGCCCCTCGTCCGTGTTGAGCGACTTCCGCACCACGGCGCTGGGCGGCGCCGCTCCGGCACAAGCGCCCACCGACTACGTGCCGATTTCGGAAGTTGACAACGGCTTGTACAGCAACCAGACGAGCCAGAATCCCGTCCCGCCAATCGTTCCCAGCGATCCGAACGACCCCACCAACAGCGTTTGGGCGAGCGGGCGGCCCCTGGCCCAACGGGTTGGCGTCGTCGAAGCCAATGGCAGCAAAGATGATCTGACCGACGTCGAGGATGGCTTGAGCAGCACCATCTTGCTCTGCGAAGTTTCATCGCGCCCGTCTCACTATATCGAGGGGCTTATCAACGAGTTGACACCCGCTCAACAAATCGCAGCGGGACTGGATTTGACGGGATGGGCGAATCCAAGCAACGCGATTCGACTGAACGGTTCTTTCACCACTCGCAATCCATTGACGGTGACGAGCCCTGGGCCGTGCCCGCTGGGCTGCACGAACAACGTGCTGGATCCCGGCACGCGAATCTACAGTGGTGGCGAAGTGTATTCATTCCACCCCTAGGTCGCGAATGTCGTGTTTTCCGATGGCTCGACGCGATCCTTGGATCGGTCGATCAGCATGTTCGTGCTTGCCGCGATGGTCACGCGCAACGGTCAAGAGGCGTACGAAATGCCGCAGTAGCGCCCGCGACGCGGCGGCTGTCGAGCACACTCCGTCGCCCCTGCAAAACAATGGCCACTCGATGTTTCGGCGTCGATTGGCCATTTCGCTTTCTTGTCGGAAACTCCTGATCCCTTGATCGAGTTCGTCCTCCCAGCTGGACTGTCGCCCATGCCGTGGACTGAAGAATCCCTGAACGGCCACTTGCTTGACGTCTT
>JAGQPD010001214.1 GCA_020426865.1 Planctomycetales bacterium | reverse complement strand
GTTTTCAGGCTCTGAAGAATCTCCTGTTGGAAAACGGCGTCGACCAGTTGCAAAGGACGACCGCGAACTAGCGAGTTCAATGCGTGGCACACAATGCGATGCTCGCTACGCAGCTTCTCTTCTAACCGATCCCCGCGACACCGACCGATCTCGGGATACAACACCTGTTCCTCGAACTCAATATGTGCACCCGCCGACCGGTCAAGCTCGTCCGCTAGTCGCTGTGCTCCTGCCATATCATGGTCCTCAATCCTGGCGATTACCTCCACCAACGCCCGTGTCATCGCTTGATGGTCCTCTAAGAACAACCGCACCAACTCCGGTTCTTGAGCTGACATCGGACCTCTCTCCCCTAGCATGATTGCCCGGCGCCTAAAAACCTACAGAACCTGAATCTACAGGAAATCTGTGCAAGAATCGGACCACAGCAAGGAATCCGGAGAACGTGGCCTGCACACGGGCCAGGTGTGTGCGAAATTGGTCATGGCGTGATCGTCATCCAACAAGCTCGTGCAGATGTTGCTCGACACATTCTGCCAACGCCAGCGGGTTGTATCCTCCCTCGAGCATGCTGACGATTCGCCCATGCGTATGGGCCCTGGCGACCTCGATGATGTCCCTCGTGAAAGCCGCAAAGTCATCGCTTTCCAACCCCAGGGAACCGATGGGGTCGTCTTTGTGGCTGTCGAATCCGGCACTGATTAGTATCAGCTCGGGCTTGATTCGTGCCGCGAACTCATGCAGTCGCTGTCGGAACATGTCGAGTTGTCGCGATCGAGGCGTACCCCATTGGACAGGGATGTTGCAGGTGGCACCCAATCCTGGCCCGGCACCGGTTTCATCTTCCGCACCTGTACCAGGATAGAACGGGTAGCGATGCATAGACAGAAACCCGACAGTCGCATCTTGCCAGAATGTGGCTTGTGTGCCATTACCATGATGAACGTCGAAATCGACAATCAAGACCTGACCTACCCCTGCCGTTTGCTGAGCGTGCCGAGCGGCGATGGCAATGTTGTTGAACAAACAAAATCCCATCGGATGGTCGGGCATGGCGTGGTGTCCGGGGGGACGCACCAGGCAAAATGCCGTCGTATCTTCACCCGCACAGACGCGATCGACCGCATCGCAGACGGCGCCCACGGCCATCCTGGCCACATGGTACGACTGCGGGCATACGACGGTATCCTGTTCGATGTATCCACCGCCACCGGCCGCGAATAGCTCGACAGAATGTATGTACTCGGGGGTATGTACGAGCTGCAATTGTTGTTTCGTTGCAATCTCCCAAGCTGGGCGCCGACAGAACGCGTCCAGGGAAATGAAATTGAGATGGCGCACGACGGGAGGCAATCGGTCGGGGCATTCGGGATGACTGCCCGTTTGGTGCTGGAGAAAGACCGGATCGTAGTAGAGTAATGTCATGGATGTTGTTCGCTTTGGCGATCCTGGCGTGCCCCTTTGAGGCGTTTACGTCGCTTCTTTATCGCAGGGATGCGAGAACTGCTACGTACACCAGCCACCGTCAATCACGTGAATTGCGCCCGTCGTGTAACTCGATTCGTCAGACGCCAAATACACCGCCAATGCTGCGATCTCTTCGGGCGTGCCCAATCGTCGCATGGGCTGGCGAGCCATGAACGCGGCACGAGTCGCTTCATAATCACCTTGAGCGGCCATGCGGGCCTGCAAGGACGGCGAATCGACCGTGCCGGGACAAATGGCATTGCAGCGAATCCCTTTTTCCACGAAATCCGCGGCGATGGCCTTTGTCAAGCCAATCAATGCGGCTTTGCTCGCGCCATAGGCAAACCGATTTGGCACCCCCTTCACGCTCGACGCCACACTGGAAATACTCACGATGCTACCGCCACCCGCTGCCAGCATCCCGGGCAAAAAGCTGCGTATGATCCGGTAAGCAGACGTGACGTTCAGCTCCATCGTGAATGCCCAATCCTGCTCTTCACATTCGAGGATCGTTCCGTGGTGTACGTACCCCGCACAATGGACGATCGCATCCACCGTGCCAATTCGGGCGGAAATGTCCGCGATCGCCGCGGTATCGCGGACGTCCAGCAGCGCCGTCTCCAGCCCCGGGTGCGTGGTTTTCAACTCCTCCAACGTATCGACATTGATATCGGTCGCGTAGACCGCTGCCCCCTCTTGCAGGCAAGCGATCGCAATTGCCCGTCCAATCCCTTGGCCGGCGGCGGTCACAAGAACTCGCTTACCACGCATTCGCAAAGTCACGGGGTCGCCTCATTTGTTTGAG
>JAGQPD010001213.1 GCA_020426865.1 Planctomycetales bacterium | reverse complement strand
CTTCCAACGACTTGCCTGTCCATCCCGATGTCCCCCGGCTGTCCCAGCCGGGGAACATTACAGCGTCATCCCCTCCAACTCCACCATCCGCCGGAATCGCTGCACTACCTCCGGGTCGGCAACCAGCGGCAGGTTCCGTTCCAGCACAATGGACTCAAGAACGTTGATCAATCGCGCGAGCTTCACTTCGCGCAGTTCCGCTTCCTCGGCTTGATCGGCTTGCTCCGCCCGCTGCTTGCGTTGCGTTGCATACGTCTCATAGCTTGGCAACTGCTTCAGTTCTTCCATCAACTGGTCCTGGTTTTCGGGCCGCAGCAGTTCCGAGTCCTGCCATTTTTCGCGATCGGCCAGTTCTGGCCATTTTTCTTCGACCTCAGCCAACAGCTCTCGCCGACCCGACGGGCCACGCCGCCGGCCGCGCCCGAAGGGCCCGAATTGGCGACGACCATTCCGCTCGTCTTCGTAAGCCTTCAGCACCAGCTGCACATCATCGGTCAGGGAAAACTCCAGTTGCTTCGCTAGCTCGACGACCATTCGCCGAGTGGCCGGGCGCAGGTCCGTCATAAGCGATTCAAGCGGGCCGGTCATGCGTGCAAGGTTCTCGTCCGCGGCATCCTGCTCGTCGCGATCATCTCCTTGGTCTTCACTATCGCCGTTCTCGCCCGCCTGTTCTTCGTCGGGACGTGGTTGCCGCGGCGGGCCACGGCGGGAGCGGCGCCGAGTACGACGAAGTTCGTAGTCAGGGATGCTGCTATACGTCCGCAGCAAAACGTCGGCGGTGGTCAACGGAATATCAATGGTGCGGCTGGCAACGACAACATTGGCATACGCTTCGCTAAACGACACGGTGCCGTCACCATCAGCGTCGCACGCGGGCATCGGATCGTTGTTACGAGTATGTCCGACAAGCGCCCCCCAATAGTAGCTGCTAAACTCTTCGTCGTTTTCGATATCAGGTCGGCAGCCAGCGGCGGCCAGGTCATGTTGCTGCGCAAAAAAGCCAACTCGTTGATGTTCGGCCAACCCTTTCTCCCGATCACCGTCGCGAAAAATTGCGTTGGCAAAACCTCCGCAATAGCATTGAGCCATGATGAGCACGACGGGGACATCGGGATTAATCTTGTCGAGCCAACCGGTCAACTCCTTCATCGAGACCGACTTATCACCCCAGCAACTGATCGAGGTATCGTAGATTTCAGGACGCTCGCCCGCTGCACCGTGCGACGTTACATACAGGATCAGCCGATCACCTTGTCGGGCACGCTCCGCGAATTTTTCCAGCGATGAACGAATTAATTGCGGGTCGAGCGCACCCGCGATATCCGGCACACGGTGATTTCGATATTCGATGACCGGGCCGCCACGCCGATGGAGAGACGCGACAACGTCAGTGGCTGGCGATGTAATCGCTAAAGGCTCTCCTGACACTTGAAGGTCGGCATCGTTGTCAAAACCGTCGGCGAAATAATAATCTACGGCCCGCGGAGCATGGTGCTGCTGTTCGCGAAGGATTTGTTGAAAGAACAGCACGTTCGCTTCGAGCGACGCTTGGTTGCCTTCCTTGCGATAGCCACCCGCGATCGTCAACACATAATCGCGGGCGTGCAGGTGATCGGTCAGCACGAGAACAACCAGTAATGCCGCGGCCACGGTCATCCAATTATTTCGGCGACCGTCTCTTGCCTTGGACCAACACCACCCCAGCTGATTGGAAAACTGCATTGATCGCCTCGCTGCGTTCGGAGAAGGAAAACTATAGAAATATGGTATCGCGATCCCCAGCCGACCCGAAAATCGACAATTCACCATAAACCTTAACCCCGCCCAACGTCCATCGTTCCGCTCTTCAGGGGCAAAGCCCCGAAACAGCCACTGCCGGTGGGGCAGCCAGTCCATCAGTCCCTCACCTTCCAATTCGGATGATCCACGTGAGCTTCATCCATATACGCCTCTAGCTTCTCTACAACCTCCTCGTTCTCAGCGCTCACATCATGTTGTTCGCCGATGTCGGCCGCGAGATCAAACAGCTGAGTATTACCGTCGAACATAGGGATGCGGATCGCCTTCCAATTGCCGGAGCGGACGGCCTGCTTGCCTCCTTGTTCGTAGAACTCCCAATAGAGATAGTCGTGCTTCTGTTGCTCCTCGAGTTTCCCGACGAGCGTCGGTACAAGGCTCAGTGAATCGGTATTTTCGGGACATTCGATGCCAGCTAATTGAGCAGCGGTGGCCATGAGGTCGCCGAAGTAGCCGACGTGGTCGGACGATCGTCCGGCGGCGATCGTTTCAGGCCAACGGACGATCATGGGGACACGGACCCCACCTTCGTAGAGGTCCCGTTTCATGCCACGCAGCGGGCCCGCGGGTTGGAAGAGCGACGGTGTGTGGTTTCCTTCGTTGTGTGGTCCGTTATCGCTGGAGAACATGACGATCGTATCTCGGCCGACGCCGAGTTCATCGAGCAGATCCAGCAGGCGGCCGACGTCGGCGTCCATCCGCGAGATCATTGCCGCTTGGCCCTTGTTGGGGTCGGACCAATCGCGATCGGTGTAGCGGCCGTAGTCCGGAACTTCCTGGCCGTTGCCGGTCCCCCGAGTTCCTTCGTTATTGGCGTGCGGGATCGTGAGTGCGAGGTAGAGGAAAAACGGCTGCGTTCCAGCTTTGGCCTTGGGCGCTTGGCGGCGGATGAACTCGAGCGCCTCGCGAGTCACTAGATCATGGCTGTAGTCAACACGTATGGTGGCAAAACCGCCGGCGAAGCCACCGTACTTATTCGGCGACGTGCTGACAATATTCTGTAGCGGCGATTTCTCTTCGTTTCGCCAGAGGAACTCGGGGTAATAGTTATGGGCGTGAACTTGGTTGAGATATCCGTAGAAGTAGTCAAAACCTTGACGGCGAGGCAGACCGTCGTAGCCGCCGGTCGTATCATCGCCGAGCCCCCATTTGCCGCACAGTGCGGTCGCGTAGCCAGCTTTTTGCAATACTTCGGCGACGGTTACATCTTCATTGCGGAGCGACTGGATCGACATATCCGGCCCACCGGCATTACCGCGGACGTGGGTATGTCCCATATGTTGACCAGTCATCAGCACACTGCGCGACGGTGCGCAGACGGTATTGCCGGCATAAAAGTCGGTAAACCGTAATCCTTCGGCAGCCATTCGGTCGAGCCGGGGCGTTTCGATCAGTTTTTGTCCGTAACAACCCAGGTCACCGTAGCCCAGATCGTCGGCAAGGATAAACACAATATTCGGCCGCTCGGCGGCATCTGCCGATTGCGTCGCAATTGCAGCGAACGAGATGAGCCCGAGCAGGCAGGAGGAAAACACAAAGGCCGGTCGACGAGCGAAAATGAGCACCATAGGAGCAACGTACCTTCAGGTAGGACCGACAACTGAGCAGGAACCGTGGACATATAAGCCTAACACTTCGCACCGCTGTCTACCACCACGCCCGCTGCCGTGCCCAGCGGCCGTCGTTTTCAAGGCCCTCCTGGCCATCATGCCTCAGGGGCGAAGCCTAACAAGATCTTAGCCGCCGACGCAGCCACCGCCTGCA
>JAGQPD010001212.1 GCA_020426865.1 Planctomycetales bacterium | reverse complement strand
ACTTCGATCGGCGCCGCGGACGTGGATGTGTTGACAACGGCGGCGTCCGTCAACACGAACATTACGACGCAAAGCGCGGCCGACGACGTGGATCTTACCACCACCGGTGCAAGCAGTAATTTGGTACTGAGCACATCGGGGGACATCGATGCGATCGACATCGCGGACACGGGCACCGGCAGCTTTGTGCGGGCATCGGGTGGCGACCAGAACGACGGCTTTACGATCACCAACAGCGGCGATTTCAGTCGCCTGGAAGTGGCGGGCCAACTAGGAGACGACACGGTCTTCGTGCAGTTGGGTTCGGGACGAACCCGTTTAATCAATGTCGTGGAACTGTCAGGCGAAGGGAATGATGCGTTAACGGCCAACGGCACGGCATTGTCGGATGTAATCGACGTCAACGACGCGATGGCCGATGCCGTGACGATGGCCAACGAAACGATCATGTATCCAGACGCACTGGAATCGTTGTTGGTGGATGGCCAAAACGGAGCGGATACGTTTGCGGTGCGTCCGGATGTGACGACAGTCGTCACGGTACAGGGACGGAGTCCGTCGGCGGTTCCCGGTGACATCCTGGATATGAATCTGATTGGCTCGAACGGCGCGACCTTCACGCCCGGTCCAGGCCCGCGAGATGGGCAGTTTGCCTTTAGCAATCGCGCGAACGTGGTGTATCGGAACATCGAAGAGCTACAGAACGTGGCGATTCTGGAGTTTTCGGCGGCGTTGTATGCGGAACTGGAAGGCGATACGCCGCACACGCGGAGCGATGTGACGGTGGTTCGCAGTGGCGACGTGACGATTCCGGTGACGGTGGATGTGGACATGTCGGACAACACGGCGTTCCATGGCCAGGATTATCTGCAGAACGATGCGTCGTTGTCGTTTGGCTCGGGAGTGACGAGCATCCCGGTTCCGTTTACGATTCTGGGTGACCAAGTGGTGGAGCTCGACGAATATCTGAACCTGGCGTTGCAGAATGCGGGCGTCAGCGTGGCGTTAGGTCCGTTGGCGACCGGCGTACAAGCGAAGATCGTCAACGACGAATCGGCGACGATCACGATCAGTGATGTGTCGTTGCTGGAAGGAGACAGTCCAGACACGACGACCTTCGCGTTCGACGTGACGCTCGACCATGCGGTGGACGTGGGCGTCAATGTCGTGGCGTTGACCAACAACGGCACGGCAACGGCCGGTGTGGACTACCATGGCTTGACGAGTTTCCCATTGATCTTCAGCGGCACGGCGGCTGGTGAGACGGAAACGGTGTCCGTGACCGTGATTGGGGACTTGGCCGCCGAGGCGAACGAGACGTTCTTCGTACAGTTGACGAATCTGGGTGCCGGTGGGCGCGCGGTGAGTTTTGCGAAGTCGACGGGCACGGGGACGATTATCGACGATGACACGGCCGGCTTGGTTCAGCATCGCTTTGATTTCGGTACCGGTAGTTCCCCAGTAGCCAGCGGCTACACGCAGGTGACGGCGTTGACGGCATATCCGTCGGCGGGCGGTGCTGGATGGTCAACGGGCACGATCAGCCAGCGAGATCGGCTGGCCCCCAATGCACTGGATCAGGACTTCAATTTCACCAGCGACGGCACTTTCCAGGTCGATCTACCGAATGGGGTCTACGATGTGTCGTTGACACTGGGGGATCAGTTGTTTGGTCACGATCAGCAAGGGGTTTTCTTGGAAGGGACGCAAGTGGCGACGGTCACGACTGGAGCGGGCCAGTTCCAGACGGTGTCGTCGGTGGTGACCGTCAGTGACGGGGTGTTGCATGTGCGGATCGCGGATCTGGGCGGCCCCGATGCATTTGCCGCCATCACGCAGTTGGAGATAGTAACGCATCAGTTAGCGCCACTGGTAGCCTTGGACTTTGGTACGGCCACCTCTCCGGTGGCGGCCGGGCATTCGCGGGTGACGGCTGGGAGTTTGTACACGCCGGGCGGGATGGGTTGGCAAGCGGGCAGCGTGCAGGGTCGCGACCGAGGGGCGCCCACCGACGGGGACCGCGATTTCAACTTCACTCCCGACGCGGTATTCAAGATCGACGTGGCCAACGGTACGTATCAAGTGAGTGTCACGTTGGGCGATAACGCGTTTGCTCACGATCAACAGT
>JAGQPD010001211.1 GCA_020426865.1 Planctomycetales bacterium | reverse complement strand
CTTGTCGAGCCGCTGGAGAGTCGAATTGCGTTGGATTCGGATGGGTTTCTCACCGGAGCGGACGTCCATCTGACGTTAAGTTTTGCACCAGATGGTACTCAAGTCGGTGACGCCACAAGCGGGTTGTATGCCAAATTTAATCCGCTGACCACGGATGGGCAGGCGGCCCAATGGCAGGCGACGGTGCTGGAGGGGTTTCAGACGTGGGCGTCGCTCACCAACGCTGATGTGGGGGTCGTGGCGGACAATGGCGATCCGATTGGGATGGGCGGGTTTCGGCAGGGGGACGAACGGTTCGGTGACATCCGCATCTCAGCTCGACCGTTGGCCGACGAGGTGGGCGCCATTTCTGTGCCGGTGACGAGCGTTGTGGGAGGAACATGGTTCGCCGACGTCGTATTCAATACGAATTTTCAGTTCGCCGACCTCAATCAGGTGTTGGCAATTGCCATGCACGAGGCTGGCAATGTATTTGGGTTGGTTGATAGCGACGACTCCGATTCGCCATTGCACGCGGGTGTAAAGCCGTCGGTAAAGACGCCGACGCCGGACGACATTTCCGCTCTGCAATCGTTGCATGGAACGCGACAGCCGGATATTCACGAGCCGATTTTGAATGGCCAGCCGACCAACAATGATACATTTGCCGATGCGACGCGTATCAAACCCGTAGAACGCGTGGGTGACATATCCGGTAGCGGACCGTCGGTGACCTACGGAGATTTGACGACTGCCGCTGACCAAGACGTGTACCGAATCGATATTCCCGGCGACTACACAGGGCCAGTTACGGTAACCGTCAAGAGTGCCGGCATTAGTCTCCTGGCCCCGCGCGTCGAACTATTCAATGATCAGGAACAGTTGCTCCAATCGGTCGACGCTGCCGATTGGGGAGGCGGCGTTGTTTCCGTTACCGTATCCAACGCCGATCCAAACCACGATCCTTATCTCGTCATAAGTGGTGCGACGGACGATTCCCGCGCCATTGGTGGTTATTCGTTGATGGTTCGCTACGATGCGATCGATCAAACAACCGCAGCGGATCGCGAACGATGGACGGACGGCAGCTTACGGTTCTTGTCACAGGACGAAATTGACAAGGTGATCAAGAGCCAGAGTCATCGGCATCTCTTGAACGAAGATTTTGGTGGCAACGATGATCCTGATGAGGGGACGGAGCTTGAGACGGCCGCCGGTTATGTCGAAGACACTCGGTACGAGGCGGTGGGGAGTATTGAAGGTGGCAGTGATGTCGACGTTTATACGATCAAGTCGCCGGACCAGTCGGTCGTAAGTGGAAGTGTGATGACGGTCGACGTGCGTGCCTTGGATGAAGGGCACTTGATCCCCCGTGTCACTGTTCTGGATAAGGATCGAAACTCCGTTGCGGCCCGGATACTGACCAACGGCGGGGGGGAGCTTATCGTGCAGGTCACGGGGGTGCAATCACGGCAGGAATATTTTGTGCGGGTCGGTGCGGCCGACGCGAATGGCCCCTTTGCAACGGGCAACTACGAAGTGACAGTGTCGTTTGGCGACGTAGCGGCTGAATTGACAGAGATTGCTGGGGGGACGGTCAGCGAAGGCGCTAACGGAAATCAACATACCCTGTACGTTGCTCGCCCGCAGTTGTTTCATGTCGCATTGGCGGTTGGTGACGTGGGGGCGAGCATAAGGGCTGCTCTCGTAGCGACGGTGCGGAATAGCCAGGGTGAGATGCTCTACGAATTCGCGGCCCAAGCCGGGCAGACGCGTACGGGCTCGGAGATGTTGCTCAATCCTGGTACATACACGATTGACATGGTGCCGCGGGCGTTGGGAGTTGTAACGACGCCGGCAATGGATTACTCGCTATCGGTCGCGACGATCTCGGATCCGTTTTTAGGACTGGTCGAGGATCCGACGAACCAACCGTTTCAGTGTACTGACCCACCTAATCCTGGGTCGTTTTGTTATCCCGGTTCGATTACATCGCATGAATTGTACTTGATCGACAACACAACGTCGTCAATACCGGCACCTCCGCCTGCATTGACAACGGACGCCACGACGGCACTTCTCGTCGGCGATTGGTGGGCGTGGTACTGGGGTACGATAAGTACTGCCGCACCGCCAACGGCGAATGCCGACGTGGTGTATACGGCGATCAATACAACCTTGGCCCTGTCGGCCAACGTTGGGCCACTCGCCAACGACCTCGGTGCTCCGGAGGCCATCTTGACCCCGCTTCTCGAGTCGGGCCCGGCGCACGGCACGCTGGTGCTTGATCCGGATGGCGCGCTGCAGTACACGCCCGATGCCGGGTTCGAAGGTGCCGATTATTTTTCCTATCGCGCTTACGATTTTGTTCACGCCTCGGAAGCTGCCACGGTGACGCTGGTTGTGGGATCGACGGGCGATTTTAACGGTGATCGTTTCGTCAATGGCGCGGACTTCCTCGTCTGGCAGATGAACTTTGGCACAACAAACAGTGCAACATTATCGTCTGGTGACGGCGACGGCGACGGCGACGTGGATCTGGCCGACTTGGCGGCCTGGAGCCATGCTGTCAATCGAGCGGCATCGGTCGGGTCCGTTGTGGCGACGTCGGCGGCATCTAGTGACACAGATCCGGTAGGTCGCCCACCGGTGGCGCAAACCGACCGGCCGGTGATCCGCACAAGCAGTGCGGCGGTCGATGGTACGGCGGCAAGTGGGATTGCGTCGGGGCGGTTGCGAACAAGTCGGTTATCGCGCGCGGCATCGGCGCGCGCGAGTGAAGTACAGGCAATGTTCGCATCGAGCGTCGACAGTGTTCTGGCCGATTGGCCGTGACGTTGGCGAACAATGGACGCCGTCACGTAATGTACTAAGTCGAGCACGTTCGAGGTCGACTCGTAATCAACTCATCTGACTCGCAATCAACGCAGAAGTATTTCCAACCCCCGTTCGTCTTCGTCGCTCAATGGGCGTAGCAACGGGCAGTGGTAGTCGATAGAATGCTGATTGCGACGTGGCTCTATTGGTCGTCGGTTTGTGTCGCTGTGGCGTGGACTGGCATCGACGAGTCACCGAGGATATTGACAGAGATCCTATTTTTAGAATTGTATTTTTAGAATAGGGGACCGGCCATGGGAAGTTCTGAGGATGCTCAACGATCAGGCGAATCGCTGTGGTGTACGGCCGGCGTGTTTTCGTCGAGCGCAACGAAAATCTTCGTTGGGCGGTTGGACGCGCATGATATCGAGTATGAGTTGACGCGGAACGAAGGACGTTGCAGGGTGTCGGTTCGCCGCCGCGACTTGGACGAAGCACTGCTACTGGTTCCTTCCGTTGCCCGCATCCAGAAGGCCCACCGCAGGATGGGAATCCAATCGGGAATCGCGTGGCGATTGATGCTATCGATTCCGCTAGGTGCCTTCGTCGGTTCAGCCGCCCGTTACTTCGGCCATGTCAACTGGGACCACACCCCTGTTATCGGAGCCATCGCCATGGCAATGTTCGTTGAGGCCGCCTGGCGAGGTGTCGCGGAAATGAGACAGATGATGGTGAGGTTGACATGCAGCGACTGAGTTGTGGAATATCGCTAATGATTGTTTTGCTGTTAAACATGTGTGCGTCCCGTTCCGGGGCGGAAATCTACTGGCGAGACATGCGCGAAGTGATCCCCGGAACATACGGAATTGTACCTGGGCCCAGCGTCGACTTGAGTGAGCTGGAGCTAACGCAGGCACTCATGTTGGATATGGATCTCACGAAGGCGAGGACGTAATGATTCGCGACTATCACGGAAGAATCCGACCAGATTTGGATGCGATCCCAATCTCGGTGCCGGACTCGTTTACCGTCAGCAATGGCGGCAGGTCGACCGCGGGGGACACAGAGAGCGCAGAGTATGTGACGTCGGTATGATAGTCACTTACAAAAACACTCCCCTCTGCGCTCTCCGTGCCCTCTGCGCTCTCCGTGCCCTCTGCGGTCAAATCGACCGCGCAACGGGTGGCAGGTCAACCGCGGAGGGTAAAAGTGTGCAGGGAGCGATCGGTCATTGTGGCGATTGGTGGTTGAGCAATTTCTCCGCCACGTCGCCGGGTACGGCAAACGCCGTCCCGTGACGCATCCCTTGAGGATAGACCAGCGGTTCGCTGGGGGCCTCCCACGTTTGGAAGTCGTTGGTCGCCAGCACGCTGTAGTGCTTCCGTGTGTATTCGTCGAAATGGACCAGCCATCGGTCGCCGACTCTCAACACCGAAGGTCCCTCCACCCAATCGGGAGAAAAGGGTTGTGGTCGCACTTGATAGGGCCCTTCTGCCCTCGGTGAGGTGGCTACGAATAAATTCTTGGCAGGCTTGGGAAACCGGGTCTCGTTTTTGGTGATAAGTACGTACTGGTCATCGTGCTGGACAAGAAAGGAGTCGATCACCGGGATGCCCGGATCGAAGAACAACCGAGTCGGTGAGTACTCGGCAAAATCCTTGGTGGTCGTCACGTAAATCCGATGATTCAAGTTGTCTTCGCAGGACCCGGCTGTTTCCGGAAACCGTTCTTCGATTGTGGACGCCCAAAAGATCAAGTATTTCTGCGTTGCTCGGTCGTAAAAGATTTCCGGCGCCCAACAGTTACGACATTTCGGTTCGTGGTCCATCACACCGATTCGCTCTTGGGTTGACCATTGGATCAAGTCTTTCGAGTGAGCGATACCGATGCCGTGATCGTGCCAGCCCGTTGTCCATACCATGTGGAACTGACCGTCCGGTCCGTGAACAACGGACGGATCTCGCATGAGGCGATCTTTGTCGACGGACGGCGTGAGAAACGAGCGGTCGCGATTGAGCGCCGTCCAGTGGATGCCGTCGGTCGAGTGGGCCAGGTGCAAACCGTCCTCGCCATTGCCACGAAAATAGCTGAACACGTAGTGTCGTTCTTCCGCGTGTGCCACTCCGATCGAATACCGTAAGGCAAAGAAGAGACTCAGAACGATGACTGGATTTGGCCAACTCCCGCGTGCGGATCGTATGAACATTGTAGGTTGCTCCATGGGTCAAGTTAATGGTACGGCGAAAGGCAAGGCGCAAGCCCGCCCGGGCCGAAGAAATCGAACAGCTGGGGCATGGCGACGCAGGCGATCATTCGGCATGAAACGACGGTGTATTCGTGCGTCTGCGTGATGGT
>JAGQPD010000043.1 GCA_020426865.1 Planctomycetales bacterium | reverse complement strand
TGATAGAACTTGAACAACCGATATCGCAACGTCGGTGGGCCAGCCTGCAGCAGTTCGTTCGCAAGATAGCGATTAACGTCCGTTGCCAAAGCACTCGGCGTTTCATACCGTCGATCACGGTGCTTATCCATTGCTTTGGTGACGATCCAATTCAGCTCGTTGCGTAACGACTTGGCCAACTTGACTGGCTCCGTCCCTCTGTTGCGACTGATTTGCGTCGCCGTGTCACCTAGCGAACTAACCCGCTGGCTCAGCGGTGGCGGCTCTTCTTCGCGAATAATTCGGCATACTTCGTCGAACGCGGCTTGCCGCAAACGATCTTTGCCGAAAGGGACTTCGCCAGCTAAGAGTTCGTACAGCAGGACCCCCAGCGAGTACACATCGCTACGAGTATCAACATCAACGCCACTCAATTTTGTCTGTTCCGGGCTCATGTACAACGGTGTCCCGATCAGAGTCTTGAAATCTGTGTAGAGCGTAAGATTCGTGAGGCTTCCGCCAAGAGCTTTCGCCACGCCAAAATCGATCACTTTCGGGACTGCTGACCCATCGATTTCCGTAACCAGCACGTTCCCTGGCTTGATATCACGGTGGATAACACCTTTTGTGTGCGCGTGTTGCACAGCCTGACATACTATTGCAAAGAGTCTGAGCCGCTCGTTGATCGTCATCGTCTTCGAATCGCAGTAGTTGGTGATGGCCAGCCCCTGTATCAGTTCCATGACAAAGTACGGACGCCCCTTCTCGGTCTTCCCCGCATCAAGGACTTTTGCGATGTTTGGATGATCCATCAGGCTCAACGCATGCCGTTCCGCGTCGAAACGAGCGAGTACGGACTTGCTGTCCATTCCTGGCTTAATCAGTTTGAGCGCGACTTTGCGGCGGATTGGACGGCGTTGTTCGGCGGCGTACACAGTACCCATTCCTCCTTCGCCAACGATTTCGCGGAGAGTGTACGGTCCGATCGCGTCGCCAGGACGTTCCAGACTCGGCATCTCTCGGTCGCAGGTACTGTCTAGCAAGCTGTCGGGTTGCTCATACGCCTGAAGTAGGCTCTCTACTCGACGCCGAAGTTCGTCGTCGTCCCCACAAGCAGCTTGCAGGTATGAAATCCGGTCATCGTGTTTTTCATGCTCTAATGCTTTCAAGAAGATGGACTTCGCTGCGGCTTCGTCGTTCATTTTCAAGGACTCCAATCGGAAACAATTGGCGTTGTACAGGGTAGTGCGAGATTTGCTCGGATTCTGTATCACAATCGGCATATAATTCTACGCTCCGTTGATTGTCGACAACGAACGTGAAGCCGACGTTAGCCAAGCGTATAAGCAAAAGAACCAGACGTTGAACGTTCGCTCTCAACACGATATTTGGCCGCAATGAATTGACGTCCGACGCTTCAGTCCCGCCACTGCAGCCGGGACGAAGTTTGCGCGTAGAAGTCTTTTCCAACAACGGCTAGACGTTGACCGCGTTTTCTTAACTTCGCAATGTCTTCGGGACATGTGCCAGGGCGGAGTCACCAAGTACGTACGAGCGGCCGATCCGTTCTGCATCATGGTTGACAATATCGGGAAATCGCACGCCGGGCAACACCTCTACGGCAAAGATCTCGTGCACGCCTTCTTCAAACCGGCAGAAGCCCAGCTGTTGCCCTGTTTCGATGTTGAGGATCCATACGCCACAAGTTCGCTCGTTCGCTTCTCGCAATCGGTCCACGAGCGGTATTCCGCTGAAGACAGCGGACTCGCGAACCTGCGACAACCCGACAAATGCCAGCGGGCCCAGAAAGCTCAGGCCGCGAGTGAAGCCAGGAAACTGTGCGATCGGTTCGTACTTGCCAGTCTGCAAGTCAACGGTACCGATCGTCCCTTCGCCGCTCTCAAGCAGCCACAGCCGTCCGCCATGCCAACGTGGCGAATGGGGCATGGAGAGTCCCCGAGAAACGATCGTGTTCGACGGGATGTCGATCACGACCCCACCGTTGCGCTTATTGTCACGCCAACCTCCCGGCGTATCGGTCTCACCTAAAGCGGTGACATAACGCATCTGCCCCTCGCGAGTTGCTAGACCATTGAGGTGGCAGTGATCGCCGGGGGCCAAGTGCTGAACAAACGTGGCCGCCAGATTGGCTCAAAGCTATTGGCATCGCTGCGTTTGGCGAGACAGCTGAACGCTGTGTTGACAAAGACCAGCTCATCGTCCACCCATGTCATTTCGTGGATCTGCACGTCTCCGGTGCAGTGACTGCGACGTGGCAAGAAACAGGCATCGTGCCGGGCTGCTGACGTGGGGTAGTCGGGCGACTCGTCAAGCTGCCGGCAGACGGCCGGTACGTTGTGGAACTCCCAGATATCGACGCTACAGCCAACGGCCAATCGTCCGCCTTCGACGGCCAATCCCATCGGTTTCACCAGATTACGGAAATGTGTGTTGAGCACTCCGCCATCGTTGCGAAGCAGGACGAGTTTCCCAGCCTGATACGTGGTTACCAACACAGACGCGCCGAGCTGTGCGAGCAATTCGGGGAAGCTCGTCGTATGCACGCTTCGCAGCGGTTCGAGCGTAGCGTCATCTGTCCGACCGGTTTCCACATCATTCACGGCATATCTCTGAATTTGCTGACGCTACGCAGCCGGGCCAGTTCCTTGGGTTCGCCCAAAGTGTTCGCTATGATCGGAGTATGTTCGATCGCGGCAACTCCGTCAACGCGATGACGCGTCCTTGTGTGTCGCGTGAAATGCGCGAAGACTGCGTCTCGTACGTCGAAGTCACGGGTCCTGTGACCGACATCAAAGTCAAGCGAAGTGGGTGCAATAGCCGACGGCGAGGCAGACATACTCATGAGCGTCTCACCGAAATGGTCTTTCCAAACGGTGTAGTCCGCGGCATCCACGGTACCGTCGTGGTTATAATCTCCTGGCAGTTGTGATTGCCCGACCTGCAATTCAAAGGCACCGATATCGATCCTTCCGCCACGGATCCGAGCATACGGCTCACCGCGCTGATCGAACAGCGGCACGCCGTTCACTCCCGCCGCAGCCAGTGGCTCACCCGCATTGATGGCTGGACTTCCTGGCAGCAGAGCATGTGTCCAAGTTAGTCCGCCATTGTCGTCTAGCGGTCCCAACAAAGGATCGATCGCTCCGTGGATCGGTCCACCGATGAGATTACCGTTGGCGTCGGGCGAACCGATAGGGGATTCTGCCACAACTGTGCCCAGCACGAACCCTATTAAGTTGTGATGTGCGATGCCCATCGTGCCTAGAACATCCGGCAACTCAGGAAAGGCCACACTCGTGTTAGCTGCTACGATTGTGTTGGCCAGATCCAGGTCGCCTGGCGCGGCGAAGATCCCACCTCCCACATCTCCAGCTCGGTTGTTGTAGACGACGGTCGACGTGATTCTTGCACTCCCAAGGACGTAGACCCCACCACCGAGCTGCCCGGCTTCGTTGGCGGAAATAGTAGTCGTGTCGACGACGAGAGTGCCACCACCAAGCAAGGCAATGCCGCCACCAACCTCCCCGGCCTCGTTTTCAGAAACTGTACTCGAATAGACAGTTACGGTCCCCCCACGAAGCAACGCAATGCCGCCACCGTTGATAGGAGCGGTGTTTCCTTGGATCGTGCTATTTCGAACGGTGATATCGCCGTGCTCGCTAAGAAGTCCTCCGCCGGCGAAATTCGACGAATTAGCGATCACCGTGCTGTACGTCACCACAAGATCCAGATGCGAAGCTACGCCTCCCCGTTCGTTGTCAGACACGATACTTCGAACGACCGTCACACTCCCACCGGAGGACTTAACACCTTCCCCCGAATTCGCTGAGATCGTGGTTGAGTCGATCTCTACGTCATACGAACTCCTTACGCCGCCACCCAGGTTTGAGAGAATCGAACTTGAGTGGATCGCGGTGTGACCACCCGCTTGCAACCCATCACCGGAATTGCCTGAGATTGTGGTTCTTTCAACTCGAATGTCACCACGCGCGTGGAGGGACGAACGGTTTTCGGTAATGGAACTGTCCGCAAGCCAAATGTCGCCGTAACTTGTGGTACTACCGTAGTTCTGATGGATCACGCTATCCACGATATTCAAATCGCCAGTTGCCAAGACACTTACGCCACCATATCCTGTTTCGTATGCTTTGTTGTGGTGAATAGAACTACCCACGACAGTAACATTGCCAGCTGCCCAAATCGCATAGTTGTTCTCTGTAAGCGTGCTTGACTCGACGCGGATATTTCCTTCGGCGTGTACACCTCCTCCCGAAATCTCGCTCGCGACAATCGTTGCGTTTCGACGCGTTTGTATACCGGGGAATGCCCCGCCCCGATCCCCCTCGACTATTGTTTCCTCGAGCGTCACGCTTTCTTCGGAATACACGGATTGTCCGCCGCGCAACGAAAGGCCGCGAATCGCTATGGCACTATCCACCCAGTAGCTTCCATCATTGATTGCGAAGATAGGGCTGTTGTTGAGGCCAAACGTAGGAGCGACATCACTAGGAGGTGCAACAACGACGGGTGGAGCGGAAAGGCCCGTGGCGTCGAGCATTATGCGACGCGTAAGCGTCAATGTCTTCATAAGCTCGATCGTGCCATCTGCCAACGCCGGCGAGAATCCAATGACGTCGCCCGACTCCGCTGCGGCAATAGCATCGCGGAGAGAAACGTCGCCATCGTCGATAGCGTAGTCAGCTTCGTCATCCAATGTGTCAACGATGATGTCAACTCCCGCATGTCCGGTGGACCAGCTTGCAATAGGAGAGGCGTCCAGCGTCCGTCCTTCCGGGTCCAGAATTGGCGTATGGGAATCGACGATCAATAGCCTGTAGAAGCCGATCGATGACGTGACGTTCGATAGATTCGACAATAGAAAAGTCTGGCTATCATTCGTAGTCAAGGTAGCTTGTTCGGTCAGTAGATCATCGCTTCCGTTGCGCGAAAGGAAAAAATCACCAAGACCGAGACCGCTGACCGGCAGGCTGAAGTGAATCGACACGCTGTCGACGTTTGTCCTCTCCTCGGGTGACACATCTGCAAACTCGACCCACAGCAAAGGGCGCTCGTAAGCTCCCATATCGATTCGGCCTTCTGCTTCGGGAAGGCCTGGGATCGCCCGGCCAAATAGCTCGCCACGCTGGTCAAACGTCGGAACGTCTCCTTCGCCGGGAACGGAACTCGGATCTCCTGCATCAATGGCGGGGCTACCGGGGAGCAATGCATGTGTGAAAGTACTACCGCCATTGTCGGCAAGTGGAGCTACCATGGGGTCAATGGGACCATATTGGTCACCCCCAATCAAATTGCCTTTTTCATTGGGCGCACCGACCGGCGATTCTGTCAATAAAGGGCCGCCATAGTACGAAATGAGGCTATATCGAACATCAAGTGAAGATCCCGTTACTGCGGTCACAATTGAATTCCTAAGTGAAACTTCGCCACCTCGAAGCTCGTTGCCAACAATGGTGCTAGATTTGACCGCCACCATTCCCCGAGCGTCAATCTCGCCGGCCAGGTTGTTCGAAATAGTAGTTGAGGAAACGACGGTCTCATTAGCGTCAATCCCACTTCCCAAGTTGTTTGAAATAGTACTAAAGGAAGCGATTGCCGTGTTGGCGTGTATTCCACTGCCCGAGTTGTTCGAAATAGTACTAGCGGAAACGATTGACTGATCGGCGTTAATCCCAATACCCAAATTGTTCGAAATGCGGCTGGACATTACCGTGACACTGCCGCCGTAGATTCCTGTACCGTTTCGCAAGATCGTGCTCGACTTGACAGAGACTTTTCCCTTGTGCCGAATTCATCTGCTGCATAGAAAGCACTCCCGTTGTCGGAAATCATACTCGTCGTGACGAAAACCTCGGCAGCCCCAAGGGCAGCGCCGGCATTTCCTATGATGTGGCTGAATTCGACCTCTATACGACCACGTCCTGCAACGGCGTCAAACAAGTTGTCGGTTACCGATGAACGCTCCAGGCGAATGTTTCCATCCGCACTGATGCCGCTAGCGAAGTCTCCCTGATTGTTGGAAATTGTGCTGTCAATGACCGTAACGTCTCCTCGTGCCCTAATTCCGCCGGCACTCGAGTATTCCCAGAGGGCCATAGACGCGTTATCAGAAATAATGGTGGAATTCACCGCGATACTACCTTGTGTATAGACACCACCGGTTCCAGATTCTCCCGTATTTCCCGTGATGGTGCTCGAGTAAAGTCTGACATTACCGAATGCCATTACTGCTCCGCCTTCGGTCGCGACGTTGTGTTGAAAAACGCAATTCTCCAGCGCTAGGTTTCCCGTCGTGATTGAACGAATGGCACCGCCTCCGACTTCCGAACGCGGAATAGGGGGCCAAGAAAACGGCGGAACCGAAGGAGCCCCATTTACCAGCATCAATCGCTCAAACTGATAATCACCTTCGGTACTTGCGATATCAAAGATCCGAGATTGTTGCTGGGCGTCGATCGTCAGCAAAGCCGGTCCGGGCCCGATGATCGTCGCAGCATCGGTCAACGTGAGTTCGCCAAAATCAAGCCGAATAGTCGTTGCCGCATCAGACCCAAGGTCAAATTCAATTCGGTCTTCACCGGCTTGGCTATTGGCCATGGCGATTGCTTCGCGTAGCGATACAACACCATCGTCGGCGTCCACCGTGTCTTGGTTGGTCGTCACCACGAACGTCGCCAGGACTTGCCGCGTCTCTAGCTTTTCCAGGGACAGCCGCCGTTGGTGTGGGTGAGCGTTTGCGCGTCGGAGTCTTTTGCCGAGTCGTAGAGGGGACATGGGTGATCCTCGTTGCCTTTCCCGTGACCTGTCATTTGACACCGTGTTGTGCTTGACTGATTCGTTCCCAGATCTCAAGTAACGATCAGCAAGCAACGCGACGTCCAAAAGATAGTGCGAGAAAGAAGTGCGAAACCACTCAGAAAAACAGACCGTTTCGCGTTTTTGCTGATAGTGCACTATCATTGGTCGTTCCGCGAGGCCGTTGCTTCTTTTGCCGCTGTCGCTCCAGCAACCGGTCGCGACGGCACCGTATGAGGACCGCGATGCACGGCTCGCGGCTCGCATGTCCGGAGCGGTGTCTTGTGTCAGGCAGTCGGCGGTAGTTCACCGGGAAATGCTTCGCGCCAAATCTCTGCGAATTCTGTTGAAAGTCCAAGCTGCGTTATCCAGAAATGGAGATAACTAACGTCGACGAACTGCCGGTTTTCACGAAGCAGCATGGCGGCGTCCGATCGATCGATGAGTCGCCCGGCAACTAACTTGAAGAGAATTAAATCGTCACAGTGCAGGACCTTAATCGGTCGTTGCAGGCCATGGACAGAACGCTCGACGGAACGTCGCAGTGCCGACCGTTGCAGTTCGCTCTCGGATAACAACAGGTCGAATTGGACGTCGTAAAACTCGCCTGGGGGTGTGTACAAGAATTGCAGAAAACAATGATCACCTACAATTGTCAATGGCGGTGACCGCTTCGGCCTGCACTGATTATCCTTGAGACGTCGCATGACCTCGTCGAGTTCCGATCGGTCGACTGCAATTAGCAGGTCAACATCGCGAGTCGCTCGAATATAATTCCACGCGGCGAGTGACAGTCCACCCATTAAGGCCAGCGAGTGTCCCATTGGCTCGAGGACGCCCCAAATGTGGTCGAGCGTCGCAAGAGCAGCATTAGTTGCCATGGCGCGATTCCCGGCGAGACAGGTTTTCCAGAAATGCCACTTGATGGCGATCGTGGTCTTCCATCTTTCTGAGATACCAATCGCGATAGGCCGCTCGTACTTGCTCGTCCGACCCATATTGGCTTCTCAGGTTTGCCAGCATCATCTCCTCGCAGCTGTTGACCAAGTCAGCCCACAGTTCAGTCTTCTGGGCCACCGACAAATGGGAAACGCTTGGCGGTGCCATATCGGGTGACGGTAGCAGTGGACGATCCATTTGTGTTTCGTTCCTTGCCGGCGAACAACAATTTCAACATAACGCAGGGGAAATCCGAGGATTCTCGCATAACGGTATTTTACGCCGAACTTTGTCGCCGAACAACGTGACCCTGGAGGCCAAATGGAAGCACATCGATTTCCCTGATCGAACTGCAGTTCGTTCGGGGACGCGTCGAATCGTGTTCCACGGTGTCGCATAGTTGAAGGTCGTCGGAACACTCGCCGTACGAGAATGCTAGTCTGCCGAGAATCGCGTTTTGGATGACGAATTTTCCAGGACGAGTTGTTTGCAGCGACTACTTGCACTCACCTTCCTTCCGTACCGTGCTAGACGTTCTGCGCCGACACTTTCTTCGACGATGGACAGGTGTGCGTTCCAAAGAGTGCCTCAAGTCACGCCGCGCACGCTGTCGTCTTTGGGAAATAGCACTGACCTACTCGCTTCCCACGATCCGCAAGGAACATCATTGCGGAGAAAACTACCCAGCCAAAGGACTTTGGTTCGGGAACTGGGATTATCGAAACGCGATAGATTTCATACGAGCTAAACTCATTGGCATTCTCGGACCGAGTGTAATATAGGTATCCGTCCGCCCCCACATCACTGACCCATTCCGCGCTGCCACGGTCAGAATAGACAGCCAGGTGGCCGTGTTCTGTCACCAAAGGTAGCGATTCCCTCGGCCTGCCTGAGCGAGCCGAGTGGCTCCGACGCCGAGGCATGCCGCAAACCATACCGACAGCGAACTTGGTTCTGGAATGGAAGTCGTAGCGACTTGCACGTATCGAAACCGACCTTCATGTGGCGACGGAGTCGGATCTGTTCTCGCGATCACTCCCAACGCAATGCGCCCGGGGCCGGGAATTGTTGCGCCTTGCACCGACACAGTCGGCTCGCCCGGCAAGTCTTGGTCAGGATTCCATAGATAAAGCGCCAATTGATCGCCAATCGCGTCAAACTGCATCATCACGTCCTCCGCCGTCGGATCGACGACAAATGGAACCGTGGCAACCGGTCGAGCATTGTTGCCGGAATACCAAATGTAAGCGGTCTGGTCTTGTTGGATGTATCCTGCGAAGTATCCGGAGTCCCCCGACGTATTGGGAGTAAATCGCAATTGAATAAACGGATTATCGGCGGAACGTTCAATCCGAGTCCGTATCGAGACATCTTGCAGCAGAGGATCGGCGATTTGCGATCGGCTGAATAGCGCGACACCAGCAATGACGAGCGACTGGTCCGTAGGGCTAATATGAATCCCTCCCTCCGTTGGTATCCAGGTCACGGGGTCGCGATTTGCCGTTGTTGGCCCCGGATTCGAAAAATCATCACAAAACACTTGGTTTTCTACGCCGTTTGCACAATAGCTTGCAGCTTGACCATTCGTTTCCGATGTTACCCCCCAAAAGGTAAGTCCCAGCACCAGCAGCATCGTCTGTTCCGCAAATTTCTTCATGACGTCCCCCCATCGTGTAATCCCAGTAGTGGTGTGTTGACGAACGCATAGCAAAACAAGAGCGAACCGGCAACCTCGCCAATTACCCCGATGTGCCTATTAGCATGTGCGAGAAATCGGCCTCGCTCCAATCACAAAAAACTTGAGGAACACTGAAAAAGACGAAAAACAAATGTGTGAGTCAATTCGACTCGACTTCTCGCGCTGTCAATTGCGTGGTCAATACGACGCCATATGCGGGGTTGGTGCGACATTGACTGTTCGTATCGGCCCACGTTTCGGAGAACCTACGGCCAACCGATTGGAACTCTACCTGACGTCCAATCGCTTACCGGGTTGGGCGACTTATGTCGCGCAACACACCGACGGATTGACGCTGTTCTTCTGGTCGAACTGTCCAGGAGGATACGGTGGTGAAGAATTTGAGCCGCGATTCGCCTAAGCAAGATCGGTGCTTCGTCGTGCCCAGACAGATTTCTTTGGTCCGAATGACTAAAATGGAACCGGAATTTCGCACAATCCTATGGGCAACCATTCCGCGACCCGGAGGCACAACTGATGGCGAAAGAACCGGAAAAGGACATTGTCGAATCGCTCTTCTTCGAGGCATTGTCGCTCCCCATCGACCAGCGGAGTGCTTTCCTGGACGGGGCATGTCGGGGAAACCCGGCACGGCGCGCCCAAGTCGAGGAATTGCTCGCAGCCGAAGCCACCAAGAACAGTCTTTTCGACCGGCCCCCGGTCATGGACGTCAGTACCACGGCGAACATCGTCGAGCACGAGGGCCAGTTGATTGGCAACTACAAGTTGCTCCAGCAGATCGGCGAAGGGGGCTTCGGCGTCGTATATATGGCCGAACAAATGCGGCCGGTTCACCGCAAGGTGGCATTGAAAATCATCAAGCCAGGGATGGACAGCAAGGAAGTGGTCGCGCGGTTTGAAGCAGAGCGGCAAGCTCTTGCGATCATGGACCATCCGAATATCGCCAAAGTCCTGGACGCCGGTGTGACGGATTCCGGCCGGCCCTATTTTGCCATGGAACTGGTCAAGGGGGTGACGATCACCCATTATTGCGACGAGAATCACTTGGACACTCGAGCGCGTATGCAGTTGTTCATGCAGGTGTGTCGCGCCGTGCAACACGCCCATCAGAAGGGGATTATCCATCGCGATATTAAGCCTACGAACGTGATGGTGACACTTCACGACGGTAAGCCGGTTCCCAAGGTGATCGACTTTGGCGTGGCCAAGGCGCTGAATCAATCGTTGACGGAAAAGACGCTGTTCACGCGCTACGGTCAAATCGTCGGGACACCGCAATACATGAGTCCCGAGCAGGCAGAGATGAGCGGTTTGGACGTCGACACGCGGAGCGACATCTATTCGCTGGGAGTTATGCTTTACGAGCTCCTCACCGGGCAGACACCGTTGGACGCCGAATCGTTACGCAGTGCCGGTTACGACGCCATGCGTCAGATGATTCGCGACGCGGAGCCACAGAAGCCATCGACCCGAGTCCGGACGCTCGACCGCGCCTCGGCAACCTGTGTAGCCACACAACGCGCCACGCAAATTGACACCCTGTCGAGATCGTTGAGCGGCGATCTTGATTGGATTGTGATGAAGACGTTGGAGAAGGACCGCAATCGTCGCTACGAGTCGGCTGTTGGATTAATCGGCGATGTCGAACGTTACCTGCGCGACGAACCGGTGGAGGCCGGACCACCGACTTTGTTGTATCAACTAACGAAACTCTTTCGCCGACATCGTGCCGCGGTCACGACGGCAGCCACGATTGCTGCGTTGCTAATCGTCACTGTGTTCGTCACGACGTTTGCATGGTATCGCGCGGATCAGCAACGAGTTGCTGCGGAATGGCAGAGGGAGAAAGCCGAACGGTTGCAGCGAGATCTGCAACAGAAATCTACAGAGCTCGAAGAGCAAGCCTCGGCTGCTAGACGCGAGGCGTCACGAGCCACTCAATCGCTGGAGGTCATCAAAAGGCTATTCGTAAAGGCGGCACCCGATCCTAAATATGGTGTGAACGTGAAGGTGCGAGACTTTCTGACCGGCTTTGCCCGTGAGTTGGATCGGGAACCGCTTGGTGACAAGGAGGTGGAGGTAGACGTGCGTTTGACGTTAGCAACGTCATTCGCGGCATTCGGTATGTATTCTGATGCGGAAGAGCAGGCAGGTTTCGCACGTGACGCTGGTTCACGCTTGTGGGGGAGTGACTCGGATAGGTGGCCCAGTTTTCTGATTCGATTGGCACGTGCCTACGGCCAGTCACGGAGCGGAGAGGAGATTTTGCGCGAGCTTAACCGTATGCCCGTCAGCGATGTTGAGAAAGTCCAGGTCCTTAACATGCTGGCACGGTGCGTGCGTCTTTCGACCGATGAATGCCTATTGCATCTACGAAAAGCCTGCCAAACCGTCGATACGCTCAGTGATACCGAGAAACGACAGTTTGACGATAACCCTTATTCGTTTCTGAGTGATCGACTTTTGGACTGCAACGAATGGGAGGAAGCGTGGACGGCCAACGAAAAGGCGATGCGATTGGCCACACTCCGATCGGACGACGAAGATCTTATTCGATCGCTCATTCAGCGCAGCAAACTCCACCTATTCGCTGGAGAAACGGTGAAAGCGAAGGACTCTGGCAAACAAGCTTTGAATGCGATTTACGAGCACAAGAGATTTGAGTTGCTCGAGAATTGCCTGAATTCCATATTGTCTGCAGAACTACAAAGCAAAGATCGATCGCACCTACGAGAAACGGCTTTGAGCTGTAGGGAAATGCTTCTAGAAAAATGGGATCTCGCCTACGGAGATGGCAATTGGCTGGCAACAGGTCGCGTCGTCGGAACGCTTTTTGCGACCGGTTGTGAGAGCGAAGGCAACGAATTGCTCGAATACGTGGACAGGCTCCCTGCGGCACGCGTTCCATTTGAGTACCAGGGGGCTGGGCAGTTACTTAAAGAAACTGGCCATTTATGTCTCGCTGATGGTTTCTTCCAAAAAGCTATTCTTCATCCGTTCCGAAAGACGAACCAAGCAGGCAACATATGGCCCCTGGTTGGTCGATACCGTTGCCGCATGGCGGTACGTGATTGGGAAGGCGCTCTTGAACTGTTTTCCGAGGCGTCGGAGATTCTTAACGTAACAGGACAATCCGAGGAACTGTGGTCAAGGTTATGGATAGAGTCTGAAATGGCAGAGGCACTTGCGGCGGCAGGCCAATCTGACGCGGCGGCGCGTAAATATGCCGACGTTGGCTCAGTCTTGTCGAAGGATTCCGGTAATTTATGGGGAAATGTCACGCATGCGCTCACACTATTGTGCATGTTAAAATCTGGCAGTGCGTTTTCCGTCGACAACGATTCTGTCACGAAGTACGTTCAGATGATCAACTCGCGACCTTACATTGGTTGGCCAACGGGAAAGTCCCTGGCCCACGCATCGGTTGGGCTACTTAACGAACGAAACGGAGATATGCCTGGTGCAATTGCCGAATTTCAGCTCGCGGCTCAGAGTCGAAAAGGAATAGCAGAGCAGATCAACTGCGAATGGATCACCAACCACCTTGTCGACCTAATGACACAAGCTGGCCGTCTCGACGAATTGGAGGCGATTCTTCGCGAAGACATCACGCGGCGGGACGGCCAGGTGTTTGACATCCATCCGGAACGAGCGTTTGTGCGGCTGCGGCTGGTCCAGTTCTTGTTAGATCATAGCCGTAGTCTCGACGGTGTCGAACCGCTGCTGGACGAGGCGGCAAAGGTGTACGAATTTCAGGGCGACTTTTTGCCACAGAAGGAACACGATACGCTCGCGGAACTGCGACAGCGAGTCACAGCAGCCAAGGCGCAAAGCAAAGAATGATCGGTAACATGTCGGATGTCGAGAACATTCTGAAAGCAATCAACGAGGGCGATCTGCGCGCTGCGGAACAATTGCTGCCGATCGTCTATGAGGATCTCAAGCGGTTGGCGCGGCAGCGGCTGTCGCGCGAGCAGAGTGGCCAATCATTGCAGGCGACGGATCTGGTTCACGAAGCGTATCTTCGGCTGGTGGGTAATCGCGAAGTGGATTGGAACGGTGAAGGGCATTTCTTCGGCGCGGCGGCCGAAGCGATGCGACGCATCTTAATCGATCGAGCGCGCCGCCGCTGCACCCAAAAACACGGTGGCGATTGCCAGCGCATCGAGCTATCGGTCGACCTGATGCCCGATCAGAAAGACGAGCGCCTGGTTCAGCTCGACGAAGTACTTGACCAGCTCCGGGAATATGACGCGCGCAAAGCCGACGTGGTGAACTTGCGCTTTTTCGCGGGCTTGACCAACGAGGAAGCCGCCGCCGCACTCGGCATTTCGCCCGCCACCGCTCAGCGAGATTGGGTCTTCGCCCGCGCGTGGCTACAGAGCAAATTGCGTTAGACGCGTGTGTCTGACAGGCGGCCAGGAGAATACCGCGGTAAGGATTGACTGGGATATGCCATTGACGGCGAGGATTTGGCGTCGCGACACGAGTAACCGTCTCCCACCACGGCCAGTCGCGTTGCAGTCGCGGCTATCCCAAAATCCGGGAACTGGAGGACTTGTAGGAATGGGTCTAGAAATGGGAGCCTGCTTTTGCACGGAACCCATTGTACGATGGCAACTTGGCGAAGGTCCCTGTAACGGATTTGGTCCCTTTGTTCGCTTTCGCCCCATGGGCCAGACGCAGCGTGTCTAAAGACCACTTAACGCCTTTCGATGGCGTCAAGCGGATCGACATCAGCGTCGGGGTCTGGGGTCTCGGGCGATTCACCCTTCAATAATTCCGTAACGCGTCGTTGAATGACCCTGTTGGCGATTGCATCACGCGCCTTGACTCGCTGCTCTAGCTGATCGAGTCGTTGGCGTTGCAAACCAATTTTGGCCAGCTGTAATTCGCGCCGGGCCGCATAGGCTGCGGTGACGAGTTGCTTCAATTCGTTGGCTTGACCGAGCGAACCTGAGCCAGCTGTCGAACTGAGTTGCCTTGCCTGTGCTGCTAACGTATCGATCGACTTTTCCAAATCGGCATAGATGTTCTTGCTTTTGGCAATTTCCGCTTCCCAATCACGGTCGGTTGTTGTTGTTGTTGTTGTTGCTCCTGCCGGTGTGGGCGCAGCGAACGGGTCGTCTGATGCGGTAACCGACGTTGCCGCACGGCGCGCGTATCCTTGAGTATCGAGCCGCAATAGTATCGCTTCGATCACCTCAACGGCTTGCGGGGCACCTCGCACAACGAGATCGTTGCCGCGAGCTGCCATTTTCACTTCGTCCGTCAAGTTCAGCGAGCTAAGCACGTCAAGGGCCTCGTTTGCCGAGCCGTGTTGAAGCTGGAAGATTTTCAATTGTTCGTCAACTTCCGAGCTTGTTTTGCCCTCAAGTTCCTGGGCTTCACGCTTTGCGATTTCCGCTTTTTCGTCTTTGAGATCTTGTGCGCGGTCATCAATCTTAGCGACGATATCTCCAATCTCCGCTGCCATTTCGGCAGAGCCAAAGAAATAGATGCATTGTGCTGATTGATTGCCAACAAACATCTCGTTGCCGATTGTCTTGTTGAGCGTGTCGGCGACCTCCTTCACGTCGGCGCACTGCACCTCGATACTTTGCATCGGTTCATTGAATACCTTGGATAACGCCTCTTGGCCCGGTGCGACACTCGCCGCTGTCAACAGGATCATGTTCAACCACAACAGGGTTAGAAATCGGATTGTTCTCATTCTTGGCTCCATTCAGGTTCGTGTTGGTAAAGTTCCAGTTGTCGCAGTGTTTCGTCTAGCTCTTCCAGTGCCGCGTCCGTACCGTCATTCCAGCGAATATCGTCCGCGTCAACTTGTTCCACAACGCTTGAGTTTTCCGGTCGTATGTCGCGACTGGGCGAATCGCCCGACATATCCCTCGCCGGAAAAAATGCCGCAAAGAACGGCACGGCAAGCAATACAATTGCAGTGAGTATGAATACTATAGTGAACGCAACCGTGCGTGACCGGGCCACGAATCGTGCACGAGTTGCCGTGCGAACTTGAATTTCTTCGGGCAGGCCGTTCGTCGCCGGATGTTCGGCATGCAACAGTAGTCGGTGCAACAGCTGCTCGACGTGCACGGCGGATTGCGGGCGCTCGTCGGGATGCTTGGCGTGTAACCATTTCACCATGTCACCTAGCCAAATTGGAATTTCGCTGTTGATTTCCTGGATATTTCGCGCGTCATCATGAACGATGCGGTGAAGTACGCCGAAACTGGAACTTGCCCGAAACGGTGGTCGGCCAGTGCACATGGCGTACAGGACGCTGCCCAGGGAAAACAGGTCGCTACGATCGTCAAGCGATTCGCCTCGAGCTTGCTCGGGGGACATGAACTGCGGCGTCCCGGCGATGACACCGCTGCGGGTCATCGTAGCGTCATCAATGGCGCGGGCCAGGCCAAAGTCCGTGATGGTAACCCTTTCCACGCCGTCATCCAGCAGGATGTTGGCCGGCTTGATATCGCGGTGCACCAGACCTTGTTCGTGAGCAGCCGCAAGTCCCGCAGCGATCTGTTGCCCGATTCTCAATACTTCGACCACGGCGAGCGGTCCCTGTTGATCGATGCGTTTCTGTAGTGAGTTACCGCGAATATACGGCATGACGAGAAACGGCAGGCGCCCGTCGTTGGATACGCCGTGAATGGCAATCACGTTGGGGTGAATGACGGCGGCAGCGGCCTTTGCTTCGCGAGCAAAGCGTTTTCGTGCCGCGCCACTCGATGCCAGATGTGGCGCCAGCACCTTGACGGCCACGGTCCGATCCAGCGCCACGTCGACACCTTTTAACACGACGCCCATTCCCCCTGCCCCGATCACGCCTGAGATTTCGTAGCTTCCCAATCGCCCCAACATATGGGGATCGTCAGTTGGAGCGAGCGCACCAAGAACACTTTCAATCTGTACCGAAGTCTGACGATGAACGACACCGTCGTCATTAGCGGCAGCATCGGAATCGTGTACGTCGCTTAGTCGCACGGAGTCGAATTCCAGATCGGGCAGGAAGTCTACGGCGTCGCGCCATACTGCGTCGTCGGCCGCCCTCGTCTCTAGTTCGTGGCGACATGCCTCACACGATTCCAGGTGCTCGACGAACGACGACTCCTCTTCAGCTCCCGTGGCTCCCAAGAGATACGCCTCAATCCAATCACTATTGCAGTGGAATGCAGGCAGTGTCATGTCACTGGTCCTCCAACTGGCGAACAGCGTCGCGCAGGCGCCTGATGATTCGACTGCGCGCGGCATAGATTGAACCTTCGGACAATTTCAGATTGGCTGCTGCGTCGGCGATAGACAGGCCGTCAATCATTGTGGCGGAGAATGCCAGCCAGGTCTGTTCGTCGGCCCGCGAGCGAACCAGGTCGGCCGCGCGGCGAAATACCTGACGGCGGTATTCCCAGTCGATCTGCCGCTCCTGCTCGGTACCTGGAGCTGTCTGCAGGTTAAGGACACGAAATGCGTCCGAGCCGCCATCAGCTTGGTCTCGTGGTTGCCGGGTGAGGGCGTTGATCAGTGCATTTTTGGCAACCCGCGACAGCCAATGGCGAAAACGGATGCCACCGCCATGAGGCTGCCATTTGGGAATTGCCTGTGCGACCGAGAAAAGCACTCGCTGAGAGAGGTCCTGAGCGTCGGCGTCCTGCAGTCCGTGGGACCGTGCAAGCCGGTAGACCACCGGGCGATAGATTTCAGAAAACTCGTGCCAGGCGGCATCGTCTCTGGCGTCTTTGACGCGAGCGATGAGACTGTCACGCGTTTCAGGTAGGTCATTCACCGGGTCGTCCTCCATCGTATATAACACAGGCGATATTGTATTCTGACAGGTCGGAGGGAAAAACAATTTCCAAAACATGGATCATGCAGAATTGCTGCGGTGAGCCGGTTTTACATGCCCGCCGCCTGGGCGGGTCGCCATCCCTGCGAGTTGCCTAACCGTCATGACTTGCACATGCCGTTTTGTTGACCTCAGTATCACGAGCGGCGGCTTTGAAATGGCGTAATTGTGCTCCAAAACCGCACACTACCGGCATTTCGGAAACTATATTTCTGTGCGTGGTAATTGTCATGTATCGGTCCACAAACGAAATCAATTACCTGTTGGGGCAACGTAAAGGGCTATGGTTGAGATCATTCCATCAACCGGCGATGTGCCGCCGCTTGTTCGACTCGTCGGAAACGTTGACGTCCGTGAAGCGGTAGAGTTGCATAACGTCCTTACCCAAGCTCTTTCGCAGGAAAAGGGTGCGGTTATCGACTGCACAACATTGGAATCGATGGATACCTCATGCATGCAGCTGCTTCTGGCGGCAAAACGGAGTTCGCAGTTTCCTGTCAACATCGAGATCGACGGGGAGAGCGAACCGGCAATATGGATTAGGAGTGCGGGGCTTGCTGAGGCAGTGTTGGCTTAGCAGGCAGTCTACAAACGGTTTGGCCGACGCTCGCAGAACGCAGATGCGGTTCGTAGTGTTCCGTCGACCAGCCATCTAGAGTCTCACCGTAAGTCCGGCGTCGTACGGAATTCGACGGGATCGGTCGCGCACCGTCCTGTCGCTCCGCATTTGTACGATGCATAGAACCAAGAATCATTGGCATTTCGGGAGACAGTCTACATGTCCAAAACGGCCCTGGTCGTTGATGACTCGACATCCATGCGTCAAATGGTGACATTCACGCTGCAGTCCGCCGGTTTTGAAACCCTCGAGGGTGGCAACGGCGCCGAGGCTCTCAAGGTGAGCGACGGCAAGAGTGTGGCACTCGTCGTGACCGATCTTAATATGCCGGAAATGGATGGAATCACGCTCATCAAGGAGCTTCGCAGTCGTCCGGCCTTTAAATTCACTCCCATATTAATGCTGACGACCGAAACGCAGGACGCCAAAAAGCAGGAAGGAAAGGCAGCTGGCGCGACAGGGTGGATGGTGAAGCCGTTCAATCCTGAACAACTGCTGGCAGTAGTCAACAAGGTTGTACGATAGTCGCCGGACGCCGTAGCAAAACCGTCGGGGAGATGTAAGCGATGCAAATTGACGTCAGTCGTTTTCGAGCGGCCTTCTATGTCGAAGCCGCGGAGCACCTCGAACATATGGAGGCGGCACTCTTGCAGCTCGAAGACGCTCCGAGAGATATGGAGTTGCTCAACACGATCTTCCGTGCCGCACACAGTATCAAGGGGGCGAGCACGACCTTCGGCATTGAAGAAGTCGGAAAATTCACCCATGTCCTGGAGACGTTGCTGGAACGCATGCGTGACGGTGTTCTTCAGGCCAACAGCGAGTTGATTGAGTTGCTCCTGACAAGTGTTGACGTGATCACAGGCTTACTGGCCAATGCGAAGGATGGTGCTCCTCTGCCAGAAAACCTAGCCATCGTCTTCGGCGAACTACAACGAATCAACGGTGCCGAGACCGCGACAACAGCCGAGTCCATGGCAACGCCCCTGCCCCGCCAGGAGGAAAATGTCCCGCTGAGGCGATACCGTGTTACCCTCAATCCATCTCGTGAGTTCTATCGCTTCGGTCAGGAGCCGCTCCTGTTACTCCGCGAGCTTCAGGATCTCGGTCGTGTCGTTGAACTGAAAGTTGACGCCAGCAAGCTGCCGTGCCTCGACGAACTTCACCCGGAAGACTGTTATCTGTCGTGGACGCTGGACATTGAAAGCGGACAGGAAGGCCAAGCCTTCCATGATGTGTTCATGTTCCTGGATGCTGGAAGCAAATACTCGGTGGACGTGTGCGAGGCCGCCCTAACACCAGCCGATCAAGAGGCGACAACGGCATCTGGCCCTTCCGGAGTCGACGCTGCTCATGTGGAACAACCCGCCAACGCGTTGCCGGCCTCGCCAACCGGA
>JAGQPD010001210.1 GCA_020426865.1 Planctomycetales bacterium | reverse complement strand
GTATGCCTGAAAACCTCCCCCTTGTGCCAACACGCAAGCTGCCTCCCGCATCAACTGGACCGCCGACTTCTGTGACCAACCCGCGGCACCTTCCCGCTTGGAAAAACTCCAGGCCATAAGATCCCACGCAATGCCCTGTGTCGACATGAATCGAGATGAGTAGCGCGCTGCCACTACGCTACTGCTATGCGGATAGTCGCCAGAAATAAAATCGACCGGACAGCACACTGGTTCCGGCATGTGATCGGTAAACGCCCAGTTGCTGGCAATCTGGAACTCCGGCGCCCGCATCTTTGCCTCAGCAAGGTAGTGCCGCAGGTACTCGCGAAATGCCTCGCGATGAAACTCGGTCCACGCCAACCAATGTTCGTCGCCCGGTCCCGCCGGGATCCGTTCGACTCCCGTCTTCTCAGTGAACGACTGCTTGGCTTTGGCCGAATAGTCGATCACGGTTGCCCAGCATTCTCCGTCCACCCACACGCCGTCCACCTTGTAATCCAGTGCAAGTTCCAGCAGTTGCGGAATCAATAACTTATCGACATACGGGCCAAACACCGAGGCCTTCTGCTGATCAAGACTGCCATCGTGATGTACCACGGCCCATTCCGGATGATCCTGCACCGCCTTGCCGTCCCAGACCCCCGAATAGTGCATGTAGAGCGCCACGCCGCGCTGCGACGTGACTGCCCTCCAAATCTTGAGCGGATCGCCCACGAAACTGCCGGCCTGATTCCCCACCTTCGTCGGATAACTGGAATACCCCGCGTGCCCCTTGCAATCGACCTGGATATAGTCCGGCTGGACCATGTCCAGGATCCGGTTGACCATCTCCGGCGTCGTGTTCTGACCAATATTTTGATCTGTCGCCTGAGCGTGAAAATCGAGGTGGAGCCCGAGAAAACTGTCCGCACGTTTCAAACGCGGCGGTTCGTCAGCGGCGACGCCGTAACCATGGGCCACAAGAAAACTTGCCAACAATGATGCAGGGACGATCGATCGTAAGATGGCGGTCATTGGCAGGATAACCTCTATCGTCGGGTGAGACGGATTGACCGTGTGTACGCTTGCGTGTGTACGCTTGCGTCTGTACGCTCGCGGGGGGCTGCTAATTATTTGACATCGGATAGGTTTCCACCGAAAGGTGACTGGCGAGTTTTTTTTGCTGGGGTTGCGCGGTTTGTAGGTCATTGACGGCTAGGACAGCCGTGTAACATTGCTTCAAACGTCCCAGGATTGGCCACTTTCGTGCTCGACCCGAATCGCTGGCCGATGGCTGCCTGTTCGCAACGAAAAACGGAACGGGATTGTCTGGCAATGTGACACTTCACCGTCTATCTTGGAATGACTCACAGCCGTTATCATCCCACTCTCCAGCCGCCGCAATTCGATGACCCAGGGCTGGCGGTTGATGATTAACAACTCCCGCACGCCTACTTTCGCATAGAATTCAATCTTGTTTTCTATAACCTCTCCCGGGCTGAGTATCTCTACAGCAAAGTCCGGTCCTCCGTACCAGAACGAGTCACAATTCTGCGCTGAGCCATCCCGCAAGAATACAGCGATATCCGGGACTCGGTAGTTGCTGGTCCAGTCTTCCTTGCGGTCACTCACGTTCACACCCGGGCGAACATGTGCGAGCCCTGACCAATCAAGGGTCAGTTGGAGGATTGCGTCCAGCCGGCTCACAATCTGTTGGTGCTCGTCGTTGGGCATTGGTGCCATCATATAGATTCCTTCCCATACCTCGTCGTAACGGTCTGCTCCCGATGCCGCACGCTCGGCCAACAACTGTTGTTCCACTCGGGTATCGCAAACAAGAATTGGCATGAATGAAACCTCGACAATCGGCCGTTTGCCATGGGCCGTTTCCAATGGGACATCGCCACGGCCCGACAGTCTGTACCGCACCATTATCGCAGATTACCGCGTCGCGACAATCATGCCGATGGCATGCGGCGGTGCGGGCAACGCCACTGGCCGTGGGTCACTGAACCCAGCCTCGTGCAGCAGCTGATTCAAGTCCTCAGGTGAATAAACATGTCCGTGTTCGGTGCGCAGTGCCAAGCCTATCGTATACAAAGTTCGATTGAGATCCCCTTCTGGCTGGCCTGGAAGCACGTCAATCACGTAGATCTGTCCGCCCGGCGTCAGGGCTCGGTGAACGCGCGCCAACAAATCGCGATTGCCATCTCGCGTCTCCAAATGTGTCACGTTAGCGACAATCGCAATGTCAAACGAATTCTCTGGTATCTCGACCTGATGAAGATCACCAGCAATCGTCGACAGCCGATCCGAGATCCCCAACCGTGCGGCAAATTGTTCGGCGACCGGCAGGACACCGGGCCAATCGACCGCAGTCACCGTGGAGCAACCGTCATAGGCGGCGAACGTTAAGCTCCAGACTGCCGAACCGGCACCGACATCCAAAATGCGACAAGGTGTGGAGCCAGGTGCATATCCCAACTTATTAGCGGCTGCCGCCGCCACAGGACCTTGCATCCACGCCAGTGCCTCGGCTTGAGTCCGATAGTGCGATTCGCTTTCCGTCGTGCTATCCATCCGAACAATCGGCTTGCCCGTTTTCAGGAATTCTCCCAGATGGTCCCAATAGGGATCCCCCAGCGTTCGGTACGGTCCTCCGATCAGCATGCGGCAGAAGGTCGTTGCCGACCACTGGTTTTCGACTCTCTCGACCAACCCCAGCACAACCAGCGTTTGGATCAACAGTTCCGTTGCTCGCACGTCCAAACCGCACGAGCAGGCCAGCGGCTCCGTGTCCAGCGATTGTCTTGCCAAAGCGTCCAGCATCCCCGTCTTCAGTGCCACGTCATACACACGCGACGCCCCGTGATGATGCATCAGTGCGAAGTAATTCCCCAAGGTCCGACCGGTGTCTTGCATCATCGATTTCCTTTCTTGCATCTCACGCTTCACTCACGTGCCGCCCCTTGACCGCAACGGACACCGTAAAGATACCGAATTCGTCAATCAGCATGTTCAGCTTGCTCAATCCCGCCTCCCGCACCAGATCGTCCATTTCCCATTGCGTCCGTCGTCGCATGACCCATGGTTGTCCTTCGCGATTGGTCAACGTTCGCGCGATCTCTTCCACTTGAGGATGCCAGGGTTGACCGGTGTAGATCAACAGGCCGCCATCGTGGAGTGCGTTGGCAACTCCTCGTAACGAGCGCCGGATTTCTTCGTTACCGGGGAATAGTTCGTATAGCCCCGACACGATGGCAATATGCGGCTTGGGCTCAATCGCCGCCAATTCCTGTTCGTCAAACGCATCGCCCCACACGAACTTTACGTTGGGCAATCGCATTTCCGCAGCCAACCGCCGTCCTTCGTCCAAATTGTTCTCCCGATAGTCTCGCAAGGTCGCTGAGACTGTGTCGCGAGGAAAGCTCCGTAGTGTTTCCAGCACATAGCGGCCGCACCCGGTGGCGATATCCAGTACGTGTGCGCGGCCGTAACGCGTCAACGTCTGTTCGACTGCGTCGGTCAACAGTTGTTCGAGATGGACCTTTCGCTGCCGAATGCCGCGCCAACCGAGGCTGTTGAGGTACATGTTGTCGATCCACCGTCCCACGAGCATGGCACCGCTCGGTTGATTGCGATACACGTAGTCCAAAGTTTTTCCCGAATCAAAACCGGTTGTCAGCCCCAGACGTACTCCGCGACTGAGCCGACCGAGGGTGTTCATGGCCAACGTCTGAACGCCATATCGCAGCCAATTCCACGAGAATCGGGGCAAGGGCCGGGACAAACGATCAAATTCGTCGCGAGTATGTCCCCAGTGATCGGCCTCTACCAACGACGGCCGCTGATGTTCACATGCGAACTGCCGGCGGACGAAGTTGCTGATTTCCGACAATACCTGGTGCCGGTCTCGCTCATGAAGAATGTCATGATACCCACCTTCGAAGTACCGTTGGCGTTTATCACGGGCACCGAGCCGCTGATAGAATTGGTCCTGGGCGCTCGTGCGGACGACCCAATCCGCACCGCCACACAGCAGGAGTGTAGCGGTTTGGATTGCTCCTGCGTCGGCAATCAGACGCGTCGATGCGTCGTAAAGGTCCAAGAGGATGTTGACGGCAATTTCGCGAGCGATGAGTGGGTCTTCGTCATACTGTCTGGCTTGTGAACGATCGTGCGTGAGCATCTTGGATCGGACGTAGCTTTTGACAAACGATTTGCGATTCCCTTTCCACCACCGCATTAGCCGCAGACCTGGAATGGCAAACGGCACATAAAGCTTGACTCGCAGCGCGGGCGTTGCCAGCACCAGTCCGCGAATATCGGGGGCATAGTCGTGAACCCATGTGGCGACGGTCACGCCGCCAACACTGTGTCCTAAAACGACCATCGATTCGGTGGGAATGCCGTGCGCCTCCTGTACGTGGCGTACGAAGTCCTCGACATCCCGTACCATGCGACCGAAGCTTGGCGCATAGCCACGCTCACCCGGGGATCGTCCGTGTCCGCGAGCGTCCCAGGCGAAGATGGTGCAGTCGTCCAGGTCGAGAGCGTCAACGACATCCTGGAAGCGTCCGGAGTGTTCATGGCCGCGGTGGAACAACAAAAGTGCCCGGGGCAAGGCGGATGCCGGCTCCATTGCTGCCGGCCAGACCCGGTAAAACAACTCGGTACCGTCCGACATCCGTGCCGTATGTTCGGTCGGTCTGCGTCTCATGTCGCTTCTATATCATTGCAAAGGATCAAAGTAGCGAGGTCATGATGGGAATTCAGTAAATATCGTAGCGATAACGCACCCAATGAAAGAACAGGGGGGCAACGTATATCATACTATCGATC
>JAGQPD010001209.1 GCA_020426865.1 Planctomycetales bacterium | reverse complement strand
TGGGCGATGTCCGAGACGTACGGAGATGGCCCGACGTATCGGCTACAAGTCGGAGACGACCTGGGGAGTCGGTTGGCGGAAGCGGTCGCGACGGCGTTTGTGGAAGGTGTCCGCCACGTTATCGTCATTGGGGCGGATTGCCCAGCGATCGAACCGGCGCTTCTGGACCGTGCTCGTCGCGAGCTGAACGCGCATGACGTCGTGATTGGACCTGCATGCGACGGCGGCTATTATCTGATCGCCATCAAGCGATTCCAACCGCAACTCTTTGCGAATATCCAATGGGGCTCCGACGTTGTCCACGCTCAGACACTCGTGGCTGCGAAACGGCTGGGACTGAAGGTTTTTCAGCTACCGATGTTGCAGGATATCGACCGCCCCGAGGATCTCGTGGCATGTCGCCAGGCGGGACTGGAAGCATTCGACGTGTTTCCAACGGCATTGAAGGCACAAATATCGATTGTGATTCCTACGCTCAATGAAGCAGTCCGTATCGCTTCAGTCGTCGGCCGTCTCCGCAAAGTGAACCATGTCGAGATCATTGTCGCCGACGGGGGAAGTGAAGACGGGACGGCCATGTTGGCTCGGGAGGCGGGTGCCATGGTCGTCACGTGCAATCGTGGGCGAGGTCATCAGCTAAACGCCGGGGCTGCGATGACAAGCGGCGACGTTCTCTTATTCTTGCATGCCGACACAGAATTGCCCGATGACTTTGCAGAACACGTTCGCGATGTGTTACGACGGGGGGCAATTGTCGGTGCCTTTCGTTTGCGTTTCGACGACCATGGCTGGCGATTGAGATCGGTTGAGCGATTCGCGAACATCAGGTCGCGAGTTTTTCGGTTACCGTATGGCGACCAGGCACTGTTTGTCGACTCTCGACGTTTTTTTGCCCTCGGCGGATTTCGCAATTGGCCGATCATGGAAGACTACGAATGGGTCCTTCGCACCCGAACTCGCGGCAAGGTTCTCCTGGCGGACACTTTTGTTACCACATCTTCGCGTCGCTGGAAAAAGTACGGGATCTATCGGACTACGGTTCGAAATCAATTGATGCTGATGGCATACCACTTTGGAATCTCACCCGATCGGCTGGCCCGCTTCTATTATGGCCGTTGAAGCGGAATCGCCCGTGTAACGCCTGTTGAACCGCAATACCTCGACGCGATACAATGACGCCTTCGAATCGTCGTCTGCCCGGATTTGCCTGAGGACATTTACAATGAAATTCCCGTATCGACAGTTTGCCATTCCGATCATCGTAACGATCATCGTAACGATCATTCTTTTCGACATTCTTTCCGATGCAAATGGTCAGCAGCAGCAACAACAGCAACTGCAACAACACCTGCAACAACAGCGGGATACGTGGATTGAAGCGTTACTTTCGGTCGAAAGAGAAGGGGAGGGGCATGAGTCAGCGGTGACGGCGGCGAAGCATCTGCGCCTGGCTTCGAGTGACACATTGCTACCTCTTCTTCATGCGATGAATCGAGCAAACCCTTTGGCAGCCAACTGGATTCGGGGGACGTTTGCGGCAGTCGCAGACCGCCAGCTTGGCCGCGGCGCGGCGTTGCCCGTTGCGGATCTAAAGAGATTTGCCACGGATCGATCGCATGCTCCCCAATCGCGAGAGCTGGCGTATGAATGGCTAATGCGAGTCGATCCGGCCGTAAAGGACGAACTTATTGGAAAGATGCTGGACGATCCAGCCACGGCATTTCGTCGCCTGGCTGTCGCAGAATTGCTTTTGACCGCCGCCAATACGAACGATGCGACGGATCAGAAGGAGATTTATCGGCGGGCATTTGCGGCGGCACGGGATCCGGATCAGTTGGATGATGCATTCGACAAACTCAAGGAGCTGGGCGAAGAACCGGATCTCCTGCGACAATTGGGCCTCATCAATTCCTGGTGGCTGCTCGGCCCCTTCGACCATCGGGATGGAATTGGGTTTGATGCGGTCTATCCCCCGGAACAGGGTGTGGCTCTAGACGCCGAATATACTGGCAAGAATGGCAAGATCCGTTGGCAAGAACAGCAATCGGTCCATCGACACGCCACACTCGATTTGAACCCTCTCTTTGCCAACGAAAAGGGAGCGGTCATGTATGCGTTCTGCCAATTCGCGAGCGACGAGGACCAGCAGGTAGAGATTCGAGTTGGCACGCCCAATGGCTGGAAGCTGTGGGTCAACGGAGAGTTGCTCTATGCACATGAAGAATACCATATGGGGATGCGAATGGATCAGTATCCAATTCCCGCTCAATTGAAGGCCGGCATGAACCAGATTCTGCTCAAGATCTGCCAAAACGAACAGACCGAAGATTGGGCCCAGCGTTGGGAGTT
>JAGQPD010001208.1 GCA_020426865.1 Planctomycetales bacterium | reverse complement strand
TCGAGCAGGAGGGCACCTACCCGCTTCCGGAAGCCCAGCTCGACCGCTTCATGTTTAACATCAAGATCGATTATCCCACAGCCGCGGAAGAAGAGCAGATCCTATCGGTGACGACGCGCAATGAAAAGGTCGAAGTCAGCAAGATTCTTTCAGCCCGTGCGATCGTCAACCTACAAAAACTGGTCAGCAGCGTGGCGGTGAGCGAGTACATCGTAAAGTATGTGGCACGACTGGTGCGAGCAACAAGACCTCGCGACGAAACGGCGCCAGATTTCGTGCGTGAACTGGTCGATTGGGGTGCGGGTCCCCGTGCCGGGCAGTTCTTGATCAATGGTGGCAAGGCGCTGGCCGCCATGGATGGCCGCTACTCGATTGCCGTTGATGATATTCGCAAGATCGCCGTGCCTGTTTTGCGTCATCGCGTTAGTACCAATTTTCAAGCCCAGGCAGAAGGGATGCGCTCAGAGGACGTCATCGAACGATTGCTGACCGTGATCCCCGAGCCCGAAATCCCTAAATTCAGCGGCTAGCCTTGTCGGTCGAAAAATACCTTAAACCCGAAGTCGTCCGACAAATCTCCAGGCTCGACCTGCGCGCTCAATTCGTCGTCCGCGGCTTCCTGCAAGGTCTGCATGCCAGCCCGTTTCATGGCTTTTCGGTCGAGTTCAGCGAGCATCGCAAATACACCTCGGGCGACGATCCCAAGGATATCGACTGGCTGGTCTACGCCAAGACCGACAAATACTACGTCAAAAAGTTTGAAGCCGAAACGAATATCACTGGCTATCTCGTCATGGACTTGAGCCAATCGATGGGATACACGCATCGACAGGAGCTGACGAAATTCGACTACGCCATCAGCCTGGCCGCGGCCTTGTGTTATTTGATGGTTCAGCAGCAGGATCCGGTGGGATTGGTCACCTTCGATCAGAAGATCCGCAGTAGTGTCCCACCCAAATCGAAACGTACGCAAATTGGCAATGTCCTCTCGCTGCTGGCGCGGCTCAAGCCCACCGGACAAACCGACATTGCCTACAGCATTTCGCAACTGTCGGCGATGCTGCGTCATCGCAGTCTGATCATGCTATTCAGCGATCTGCTGGCCGATCCGGAACCGATCATCCAGTCCTTGCGCCGGGTCCGGCACGGTGGACACGATATGATTCTGTTTCACATTCTGGACGAGGCAGAAGTGAATTTTCCCTTCGAAGGGATGCTGGAGTTGGAAGATCCCGAAAGTTCCGAAAGAATGGAAGTCGACGCGACGGGCTTTCGCGACGAATACCTGCAAGAGATTCGCGAATTTCGCGACATGTACCGTCGCGAATGCATACAAACCGGAATCGACTACGTACCACTAGATACCAGCATGCAATTCGACAAGGCGCTCACGGAATATCTATTGAGTCGCCGCCATCGGATGTAGCATAACTTGTGTTGTCGTTACTTGGGCAATGACCGCAAGGCACGGATAAGACTATGTCGTTTGTCAATACATCAGTAATCGCGTTGGGTTCGCTATTGATCGCGATTCCGATTGTCTTGCATTTGGTGATGCGTCAGCGCCCCAAGCAGTTGGTTTTTCCCGCCTTGCGGTTTGTCCAGCGGCGGCAGTTGCAGAATCAGCGAAGTCTGCGGTTGCGACATTGGCTATTGTTATTGTTACGCTGTCTATTGATTGCTGGGCTCGCGGCGGCCTTAGCACGTCCGCGAATCGCATCGGCTCAACTCGGATCGTGGCTGGTCACGGCGTCGCTCGGTAGTTTGGGGATCTTGGCTGCGATCGCCGCGTTGATGGCGGGAGCCAAATCGCGCGGCCCGGTACTCATGATTTCGTTGGCTATCCTATCGTTGCTTATGCTAGGCAGCGCAAGCGTATTGGCAGTCCAATTGGCCAGTCGCCAAGCGACATTGTTTTTCGGCGACGAAGAGGCTCCAGTAGCGGCGGTCCTGATTATCGATTCATCCCCTCGCATGGCGCTTCGCCGCAGCAATCAAACGCGACTGGATGCCGCGAAAGACCTGGGCAATTGGCTGCTGACCCAGTTGCCGGAAGAGAGTGAGGTCGCCGTTATGGACTCGCACTACGGCAGTTCGGTGTTTGCAGTGGATGTTGCGGTGGCCAAGCGGACGCTGGATGGAATCGAGACTCACGCGGCGTCGCGACCGTTGGCGTCGGTCATCCTGGAGGGGATCGATCTGTTGCGGGCTTCGGAAAAACAGCGCAAGGAGCTTTACGTTGTCAGCGACTTGACACAAGGCTCCTGGCAAGGCGACGACGCTCGCCGCCTGGCCGACGCATTTTCCGAACGCAGCGACGTGATGCTGTATGTGTTGGACGTCGGGGTAATCGATCCCACGAACATATCGATCAATCAGCAGACCATTTCGTCTGAATCGATGACGGGGGGCGGCGAAGTTCGCATACGGAGCGAAATCGTCAACACCGGGCCCGAAACGGAGGTAACGGTAGAGTTGCAGATCGAACTGCCCGACGACGAACGCCCCGTTATTGTTGACGGCAAGCCGCTGTTGCCAGAGCGAGAAACGCGCGATCGCAAGACAGTGTCATTACGTGAAAACGGTTCGCAATGGGTGGAGTTTCTTGTACGCGGCTTGTCACCTGGAATCCATCATGGTCGGACGTCGATTGACGGTGCCGACGCATTGGACGCGGACAATACGCGCTACTTCACCTTGCAGGTAAGCAACGCCTGGCCGATTCTGGTGGCCAGCGGCGAGGGTGCCGACAGCCGGTTCCTAACCGCGGCGTTGGCACCTGACGACCTGCGGGACCGAAACAAAACGCGATTCCAATGTACGAGCATCGACATCGATGGTCTGTTAGCTGCCAATATCGACGACTTTGCCGCAGTGGCTTTGCTCGACCCACCACCGCTGACTCGTGATGTGTGGGAATCACTTGCGCGGTACGTAAAGCGAGGTGGGGGTCTGGGGATCTTTTTGGGGCGGAATGTCCAGCATGTCGGACCGCTGAACGATCCGCCACCGCAGCAAGTGTTGCCCGGCCCGCTGGTCCGCCGCTGGCGTGGCGGAAACCGGACCACGTTTTTGACACCGGGACAATCGAATCATCCGCTACTGGCCGTCTTTCGTGCCGACTCGGTGGCATTTCCATGGCAAGAGTATCCGGTATACCAATACTGGCAATTCGGCGACCTATCGCCCGGTTCGTTGATCGTCATGCGATATGCCAACGGTGATCCGGCCATCGTCGAGCGTAACGTTGGCCGCGGGCGCGTGCTGACAATGACAACGCCGATTACGGATGCCTTGAACGTGCCGCAACGTGAGCCATGGAACCGATTGCCAACGGCCAGCGACCCGCTCCCCTACTTGATGTTGATCAACGAGTATTTCCTGCATCTGGTCCAGGACGATCAAACACAGCTGAACTATCTCGTCGGGCAAGCGGCATCGGTGAAGAAAGATTCGCCAGCCGAACCGGATCGGTTCCAGGTCTTTACGCCGCACGGAAACTGGCAGGAGATCACAGCCAACAACGACGTGGTATCTGTGCCGTTCACCGAACTGCCGGGCACCTATCGATTACGTTCGGGACCCAAACAACCCCCGCGAGGTTTTTCCGTGAACCTCACCAAGGACGCGACAGATCTGCATCGCATCGACAACGACCAGCTCGACTCGCTGCTGGGCGCAGACCGTTACGAGCTTGCTCGCAGCCGCGACGAAGTGGATCGCGACATCGGTGAGGCGCGTGCCGGCTTGGAATGCTATCCGTGGTTGTTGTTGGCAACCATCGTGTTGTTGGCGCTAGAGCAGTTGCTGGCGAACCGGTTCTATCCCACGCCGGCATCGGAAGGAAACGTTGTTCAGCGCAAGTCAACTCAAGGTTGGCGAAATCAAGTGTCCGATGGAGACAAGCGTTGGAAAGCCAGTGGTACCTGAGTCCGATTTTCGACAGTTACACGTTGGTGGTAGCAATTGTCGCCACACTGACGCTGCTGTCGTTTTTGATCCGGCCGGCGTTTCCTAACGCCACCCGCAAACATCGGCGTGCGCTCAACTTCATTCGCCTGACATTAATCCTTCTGGTAGCGGTCGCGATGTTGCGTCCCTCTCACATCCGCACGGAGACCCGCGAGGAGTCGTCGACGCTGATTGTGTTGCTCGATCGCAGTCGCAGCATGGAGGTGACCGACGTTTCGGGGAGCGAATCACGATGGGCGTTTCTGCGCAATACGTTGCGCCGATCGCTGCCTGAGCTGGAAGCGGCCGGGGACCGGCTGAACTGGAAAGTCTACATGTTTGACGGGTCGCTGGAGGCGGCGACGACCGACGGCAAGTCGCCGAAGCTTCCGGCAAAACCGACGGGTGACCAGAGTGACATTGGTGCGGCCTTAGATGAAGTGCTCAGGCGCGAAGCTGGACAGCGACTGGCGGCCGTCGTGTTGGTCAGTGATGGAGCACAGCAGGCGATTCGTCCTCGCGTCGATGCTCAACGCCCTGCCCGCGATCTTGCCCGGCTCGATACGCCGCTCTATACCGTCGTTTTGGGAAAGCCCCGCGATCAGGTTCAGT
>JAGQPD010001207.1 GCA_020426865.1 Planctomycetales bacterium | reverse complement strand
ATCGCTACGTCACAAGCCTATTGGGAAGAGGTGGCAAGTCGTTCGGACTTGACAGCCGCCTCTTCGCCGGGGCCACTGCCGCTCGATGGCAGCGGCAACCTCATTGCTCCGTGGTAACGATTAGTACCCCAGGTACAGCTGCCCGAACGGCAATTCCATTCGCTGAGTCAGCAGTGTGTCAGAACGCACGGGAGCCCCGGGCGATGCAGGGGAAGTCCCGTTCGTGCGGGGTACAACGTCCACAATGGCGATCGTAACGGCACGCTCCACGCTGAGCGAATCAACGTCCGGCGAGACCAGACGCGTCATGGCTTCGATATGAGCCAATTCGGGGCACTTCGAACCCAACGCTACGTCCTGCCAGTTGCTGCGCAACGATTCGCTTTCACTTTGAAATCGCACGTCTTCCACGACTGCAAGTTGCCAGGCCATGCAAGGTATTTCGTCGTTGCACAAGGCAACGCGATCATCGTTCAGTCGAGTATCGACCGTCGCTGCGGGGACAGAGCTTCCAATGTGAAACAGTGAAACGCCAGCCCTGTCGCCTTCGACTGCCGACGCAAAATGAATGTTCGAAAATAGAATCAGTACCAACATCGTGCCACCGGACATACCGGTAGCGCGACCACGAAACACATTCGTCATGGCGCACCCCTTGATCGCAGAATTTGCGACAAAAATGAGACTCTAGTAACGCCGCTCGAGGGATCAGGCTTTACATCAAACGTAGGTCAAGATCCGGCCGGAAGCAAAACTGAACCGAAAAGTTTTGGGCGACGACAATTCGCGTGCCCCACGGCACAACAAAACCGCTACGACCCCTACCGACGACAGCCCCTGAAGGTCGGCCCCGCGGCCTGGTTGCCCAATTCTGTCGCCCAATTCTGTCGTGAACGGCTGCGTGTCACGCGGCGTGTCGATGTAGATCCCTACGTAGATCCCTGCGACGGGTGGTCCCCAAGAAAAATGCCCCCGCGGTCAACACAATACTGCAGAAAAAGAAAATCAACCCCGATGGCGTTCTTCCGGTCCAGTCCATCCATGGCAAAGGATATCGGAAGAAAACAAAGTTCAAGCCGAAATAGAGCCACACGTTCAGCAATAAACCGGTTTTGGCGTACGACGTTGCACGCAATGACTCGCGGTCGCTAGCTCGGATCATCCACACCGCCACACCCGTGACGATCGATAGCGGCAAGGCAATCAAAAGTAGCCAGCCAATCACCGGCGGGATCTCTGTGTGTGCGTAACTCATCTCACGTAGCGTCTTGCCCACAATCGTGACGGCCACCAACGGTAGCGGGAACAGGAACGGCCAAATCCGCCCACCCATGATTCCGATGATGGGAACAATAGCCAACACGAAACTATATTCCGTGAACCATTCCCAATAGGGGTTGTCCGAAAACTCGGCCATCACCACCAGCACGACAAACGCCAGCGCGGACACAACTTCAAACCACGGTGCCAGCGGCACTCTGGTGAATGTTCCGCGCGCGATCAAGCGTCGGTTCCACCATAATCCCGCCCCCACGCCGGCTCCCCAAATCAAGCCAAACGTCGTCTCCATCATGTTCCACCAGTTGATATACGGTTCGTACGCCGCAAACCAACCTTGTCGATAGAGTTCTGGATGCCAGGCATGTGACGCTTGAATACACTGCCCTCCGGAAAACCCGAGTCCACCGGCAATGAAACCGATGACAGCCATGTTGCGTGCCAGGCGATCACCCTGTACCACACGGGCATAAACCGCCAGACCGATCAACGCCACGAGAAATCCGCCCCAATACTCGCGCCGCGGTTTCAGGTCTTCAACGTCAGGCTGCCAACGCCAATCGGCGGAAAAGTAAAGTCGCGGCAGGATTCGCTCGGCCGGTTGATACGGACCATTCAACAGCCATACGCCGATCACAAACAGTCCTATCAAACCCAACATCAATAGCAACAGTTCCAGAGGTCGATACTTTCGGCCCCCCAAAGCCATGCCAAACATCGTGGCTCCACAACCGACCCATAACCCACCCTTGATGAATAATCCCAGCAATCCCCACACTAGCGAACTTGTATTTCCCACCAGCCGTTGATCGTGGGTCAAGCCGATCGTTTGGCCATAGGTCATCGAACCACCAAGGCCGATGCCCAACGCCAACATCGCCGCCGCTCGCGCGGCAAACAACGAACTCTGTCGCCGTACCAGCAGCAGAACCAACGTGAACCCCACCAATACGCCGGCGATCATCGCGCCCGTCTCGTGGCCATATTGCCCCCGAATCCCCCACCCCATACCACCAGCCAAGGCACCGAACCACACGCAGGCTGCCGCAGTCCACCGCGGAAAGTTTTCCTCAGTCTCATAGTCTGATTTATCAATGGACGCTGGCTTGTTAGAATCGCGGACTCGATGGGACATGCTTGACCGACTCGCTTTGAATTATATTAAGTGGAAATCCACGTCACGGACGCACGTCGTCAAACTAACTTGCATCGCTCAGAATCACAAGCAGTCTAACGACGCCCCTCGAAAACCGTCCCACCAACCGTTCTTTCTTCATTTCCTTTGTTACGAAAGCTACCATGTCTCGCCCTTCTGCCACATCGGACAATGTTGGTACAAACGCCGCAACCGCATCGTCGGGCCTGCAGACGCAAGCTGCCGAGCGACTGGTATCGATCGACGCGCTCCGCGGGTTCGATATGTTCTGGATCATCGGTGCCGACGAGGTCGCTCACGCCCTGCAGAAAGCCAATTCGTCCGAAGTCGTCCAAGTCATCGGGCAACAACTGGATCACGTAG
>JAGQPD010001206.1 GCA_020426865.1 Planctomycetales bacterium | reverse complement strand
AGATAGAGACTTGTGACGGGAGTTCAGACGTGTATTCTTCCGATTTGATCGTGTGAAGCGCAGAGAGCGCAGGGGAGGGTTGTTAGTACTGACAGGATGTCGTCTAAAAAATAATCTCTGCGCTCTCTGGGGCCTCTGCGGTAGTCTTATTCCTCACGCGGTCGTTTTTGACTCGAGCCAAACGACACCGGTGAGATTACCGCCGACATCAGCGTTTGTGTGACCTGTGTTTCGGTGCCGATTGGCATATTAGCGATTGTCTCAAACAGCTTCGTTCCCGACATTATTGTCGGCGGTCCATTATCGTCGGTCCGCGGTTGCACTTGCGCTACCCGTAAAGACCCATGGCCGAGCTTGTTTGACGGCCAAATTGCCGTCGGCGGTGATTTTGAATTCGATTTCCATCGCAAAACGATCGCTTTTGGAATGGCCGTAAAGTTTGCGGAAGCGGCTGTGGATGCGGGCGAGTCGATCGCGAAGTTCATCGAGTTGCGAGTCGCTCAGCAAGAGCTTGCCGTCCTCGGCGCGGTTGGAACGTTGCATGACTTGAATGCCGTCTTGCTTGTACCAGCCGAGGAGGATTTCTTCGGGAGTCGATTCTTCTTCTGGATTGGTGACCAAGTCTTCTCCGATTTGGGTATTCACGTAATAGTTGCCGTGCGTGTCGTACAAAATGTCGTCCGTCACGGCGACGCCGTTGGCGAGTTCGCCTTTGTAGTTTGGATGTAGCAAGACGCCCATTGCGGTTGCCTGGTGGTCAATGCGATAGAATTGGCGTTCTTCAAACGCGCGATCGTTCCACAGGCTCGCATAGACCCGCTTGACGGTGGTGGCGAGATTCCCGTTTTCGGGGCGATGCGTGAAGGAATCGTAGAGCCCAGCGCCACTAAAGCCGGGCAGGTCTTCGTTGTTGGTGCTGGAACGGCAACGGATGTTTGTGCCGGCGGGAAATGCACGTTGGACTTCGTCAAAGGACTGCAGCATCCAGTCGGGGACGGCGGCGTTGGTGATCAGCTGGCGGAGTTCGGCGAGCTTCGCGGTCTGGACTTCGCGGTCGTTGTGAAAATGTTGATCGTTGAGGAGTTTTTTGACAACGTCGTAAAGTCCATTGTGTTTCATGAACTCATCGTAGAAATAGAATGGCACGGCGTAGCCGTCGGGAAGCGTACCGGCTGGAAACTCGAATGCGTGCATCGTGGCGATATTGGCAGCTTTGGTACCGATGCTCTTGGCGTCGTCGAAACCGAGTTGCGTCAATTTACGAATCTTCGTATTCGACAGATCGCGGGCGGGCACTTGCGGTTGGAGTGGTCGAAGATTCTCAAAGTGCTTCTCGACCTCTTCCGTTTTGGCCTCGCGCAATTCAAAACCGTCGGCGGTCACCTTGTAATAGACGTATTTGTCGATCAACTTGCTAATCTGCGGTAGTTGACCGGCGTTCTTGATAAAGGCATTGGGGACGCTATCCTGGACTGCTCGCAAGTTGACATGCGACAGTGGCGTTTGTCGAACGGCGGTAATCATGCCCGCGACACGAGGGAGTTCGTTGGGGAGCGATTTACAGAGGACGATATCGCGAGCCGATGGGTGCAGGTCGTCGTTGAGAATGCGGAGCCGACCGAACGATTCGGCATTGTTCATGGGCAAGTAGGCAACGTCTGACAGGAGTAGGTCTTCATCAAGATAGACGGGAAGGTCGGAATTGTCGTACAGCAGCTTATCCCGCTGGTAGCTATTCATGGCTCGGGAGCGTGGGTAGTACGCGATATTGCCCTTGAGGATCGGCATCTTGGCGACGAGCTGGTCGCGGGCGAACTTGACCATATCGAAGGGGTACTGGTCATTCGGTTCGAATTCGAACGTGTAGAGTCCGGGATTTCCGCTGGGTGACAAGAGTCGTGGGCGATAGACCAGGACACCTTTCATTTGATCTTGGCCACCGCGGCCAAGTCCAACGGCGCGGCCGAACTGCGGATGGCCGCGATGGTTGACGGTGTTGATGAAATAGAGATCGGGGTTTTCGCTGCGAGCTCCATCGAGCGTAAACTTGACGAATTCCAGGCCTGCCAGAAACGTGTCAATCATTACGTCGGGGCCTTTGTAGGATAACTGTTGGAACGTTGCATGATCGGGGATTGTCGCCACGCCATCGCGAAATTCCAACTCACTGGGCGACAGTTTTCGGCCAGGGCCGCCAAAATCCTGTCCACCACGACCGCCAAAGCCGCCACCTCGCTGGGCGTGTATTGGGTGGACCAGCAGATGGACGAGACAGAGGCCGAGGATCAAGAGTAATCCGGCACGGGCAATGAGGGTTCGCGTCATCGTAAGGTCTCGCAGATTGAGAATCGAATTAACTTTGGCATGCTCGCCACGTAGCTCGACCGCTTCAAGTCGAGGCTGCATTGAGAAAAGCTATGTGTTGACTTGCCGGTGGCGGGCAACGGCTGCCGCTCGTTCGCGGACACCGGCTCGACTCGGAGAACCCGAGCCTGCGTGCCACGCGGCATCCTTTGTTAAACCCAGGTTATGCGCAAAGGTTCCGCCGGCAAGGGGGGATCGGGACGGATATGTAGAGTATCTATATATTTAGTTTGTCGGTATGCCTGGCGACATCGCGGACGGCGGTTGTTGACGGTCCAGGGGCCGGGTGGGCAACTGTGGTGGCGGTAGCGATTGAGTGGGGTCGGCATCGCGATTGCTTGCTAAAATGGTCACGCGACAATAGGATCAGATAGTAGCGTAGGGTGCGGGGTGAAGCCCGGGTGGATTGGTGGATGGGGAAGTGAGCAAGCTGGTGGACGGCAGGGTTGGAAAACGGGACAGTTGGAAGCATGGGGAGCGGGCATTGATGGCTTGTTCGGCGTTTGCGTGGTGGGAAAGGTCGTCGCGGCGGGCGTTTACGCTGGTCGAGCTGTTGGTGGTGATTGCGATCATCG
>JAGQPD010001205.1 GCA_020426865.1 Planctomycetales bacterium | reverse complement strand
GGCTGGGGACAGCCGTGGAACTTTGAGGTTCAGTTCCTTGACCCAGCGAAATCTTTTCGATACCGCACCACCTCCGTGGGAAATGGATGATGCATCGGAGCATCTATTGGCGACGGTCGTCTTCCCGGAGCAGCCACGGGGGGAGTACGACTATTTGGTACCGGATGCGTTGCGTGGTGTCTTGCAGGTCGGATGCCGAGTCCGCGTGCCGTTGGGGCGGGGCAATCGGACGTTGGACGGATACTGTGTGGCGTTGGAAACGCGGACGACGTCATCACGTGCATTGAAGAGTGTGCGGAGCGTGATCGATCGGGTGCCACTGATTTCGCCCCAGTTGATGGCGATCACACGCTGGATGTCCGAGTACTATCTCTGCCATTGGGGGGCCGTTTTGGAGGGGGTGGTGCCGTCGGGAGTTCGGTCGCAGGCGGGGACGCGGGAAGTGATTTACTGGCACGTGCCGACAAGCGTAGCGGCGCGGATTACGCAGTTGAAGTTGCCGCGCAAGCAGGCCGAGGTGCTCAAGTGCGTCGCCGCCAGCGCCACGCCGTTGACGTCGGCCCAGATTGCGCAGCAGATCAAGTGCACGTCGACGCCGATCCATGCGTTACGGGACAAGGGGCTACTGCGAGCCGAAACGCGGCGGGAGCATCAGAGCGAGCATGAAGTGGAACAGGTCGAACGCGGGCAGTCGCTGGACCTGAACGATGATCAACGACAAGCCCTGGAGATGATCGTGGATGCTCTTCGGGCACCGCGTAGCGACACAATTCTGGTGCACGGTGTCACGGGGAGTGGAAAAACGGAAGTGTATTTGCAGGCGATCGAAGAGGTGATTCGCTTTGGGCGACAGGCGATTGTTCTAGTACCTGAGATCAGCCTGACGCCGCAAACCGTGCGACGGTTTCGCGCCCGGTTCGACAGCGTCGCCGTGCTTCACAGCCATCTCAGCCCAGCCGAACGGCATTGGCATTGGCAGCAGATCGCCAAAGGTCTGGTGCAAGTCGTCGTGGGAGCTCGGTCGGCCATTTTCGCGCCGACTCCGCATCTGGGGTTGATCGTCATTGACGAGGAACACGAAGCGTCATTCAAGCAGGACTCCGTTCCTCGCTATCATGCGCGCGATGTGGCGCTGCAGCGTTCTCAACGCGAAGGTGTGCCACTCGTGTTGGGCTCGGCTACCCCTTGCCTGGAGACGTGGTATCACGCCCAACAGCAAAGATATAAGCTGGCGGAGATGCCACAGCGAGTCATGGATCTGGCATTGCCGGACGTCGTAATTGTCGACCTTCGATATGAATATAAGAACCAATTCTACCGAGGCGCCATTGGCAGGCAGTTATTGCGAGCGATGGAAGAATCGTTGCGTGACGGAGGGCAGATCATTTTGCTGTTGAACCGTCGGGGCTTTTCGACGCATATCCAATGCCCCGCCTGCGGTTCGGTCGTGCGTTGCCCCGATTGCGCGATCGCACTGACCCACCATCGATCCGGTGAGAAAGCCGTGTGCCATTACTGCGATTATCAGATCTCTACCCCACAACGCTGCCCGGAATGTCGCTTTGATGGCATCCGCTTCGGTGGCCTGGGGACGCAGCGCCTGGAAGCCGAAGTCCGCGCGAGATTTCCCGAGGCGAACTGCCTGCGAATGGATTCCGATACGATGCAAAAACCCGGCAGCCACGAGGAAGCACTGACTCGCTTTCGTAACGGAGAGGTCCAAATCCTGCTGGGGACGCAGATGATTGCAAAGGGATTGGATTTTCCACGCGTGACCCTCGTGGGGGTCATCAACGCCGATATGGCTCTCCACTTGCCGGACTTTCGTGCCGGTGAGCGAACGTTTCATCTGGTAACGCAAGTGGCCGGGCGCACCGGACGGGGGCATCTAGGGGGACGTGTTTATGTCCAAACATTCAATCCAGATCACTTGGCGATCCAATGCGCCAAGGATCACGACTACCAGCGTTTTGCCGACGCTGAACTGGTATCCCGCAGCCAATTCGGCTATCCGCCGTTCGCCACGATCTGCCGGATCGTCGCTCGGGGCGAATCCGAATCCATCACCAACTCGTTCGCCGATGGACTGGCCGACCGCCTCCACGACCAGTACCAGGCACTCGGCGTTTCCGTGCGACTGCTCGGGCCAGTTCCGGCGCCCATCGCGAAGCTACGCGGCAAGTATCGATTTCACCTTCTCCTACAAGGAGCCGACCAATCCGGCCTAACGCAAGGTCTGGCCAACGTCAGCGCCTCCATCAAGACTCCCGCCGAAGTGCAATGGATCATTGATATGGATGCGCTCGATATGATGTAGCCAAGAGAATGTAGCCGGCCCGCATTGATCTGGCTCACAGCGAAGCTCACGCGTACAATGGGGACGTTTTATGGATTCACGGGCCGCCGATGCGGCTTCCACCGAATCAGGTTGCCTTGAGAGTCGATTAGCCAGTTAGGCGTTCAGCATGTCGTATCGCACCGTCAAACGAGTCTTGGGCGAAACGAGTCTCGAACGCAAATGCAACTTTCTGTTTGGTGCCTGCCTGTTGCTGCTGATTACCGGAAGCTTCATGTGGTACGGTCGCCAAACGGAAAACCTGGTCCACTATGGGATTCGCAGCACGAGCCGGCAACTGGTCGATTCGGTAATGGTCAAAATCCATTGGGTTGGTGACGAAACGGAATCGTACAAGGAATTCTCCCGTCGAACGGCCGAGGAACTGGAGAACCTCGAGTATAAGTGGGAATTCATTTCGCTCGACCAAATGAACAATCCGGATTGGGAAGCGATTGCCGACGACGGAATCAAAAATAAACAGAACTTCAGCAAGGAGGTCGGTGGCCCCCGCGTCGTGGAAGCCCTGCGCGACATGAAGGACGAGTGGGACGCGATTGTGGCAAATGCAGACGGAACATCGTCGTCGGACACACCGGCTGGCGATGCTCGATATGGTGACTCCGATGTGGCTGCAAATGTTGGGGAAGCTGGACGCGGTGAGGCCGCCACCGCACTGGCCGCTGAAGATCAATCCGGTCGAGCCACCACCGTGGCCGAACGACACCAGGCCGACGGCCAAACCAATGAACAAGTTGTCAACGAAATTCTCGATCGTCCGTCTGCCGGCGACCTGGCTTACGATCCCTTCAAAGGCGGCATCGAACCGCCGTGGCGCGCGTTCCAGCTGCCCGATGTGAACGAATATCACTACTATCAAGTCGTCATGTGGAAGGACTTTTGTAGCACATGCCACGCGACAAACCGCGCCGCCGAAACGATCAAGTTGGCCGATAGCGACACGGAACTGGTTACGTCGCTCCCATTCGTCGTCGTAAAAGTCGTCGTGCCGTTCGGGCCGACAAAATGGAATATCAATAAGAATCGCGCCATGCTGGTGACCACGGCCATCATCACCGTCGCCCTGGCCATGGGGGCCCTGTATGTCGTCGTGCGATACGTCATCGTCAAGCCGCTTACCCACCTGCGCGATATTAGTGACGAAATCGGCCGGGGAAACTACGCCCTACGCGCAGAAATCGAAACGAACGACGAATTCGAAGATCTGGCCCGCTCCTACAATCGCATGTTGCGACACCTCGTCGAAGCCCAAGAAAAATTGCGCGCCGTTAACGCCAATCTCGATGCCAAAGTCGATCAACTGGCCCAAGCCAATATGCAACTGTACGAAATGAATCGCCTCAAAAGCGATTTTCTCGCCAACATGAGCCACGAACTGCGCAC
>JAGQPD010001204.1 GCA_020426865.1 Planctomycetales bacterium | reverse complement strand
CCACGCCGACCGTCATTGGTCTTTTCCGGCGGCGAAGTCTGGGAGCCCAACATCGAAGCGGTCCTCTTCGATTGGCCGGATGCACGTGAGATAAAGTTGAAGCTATCGCTCATTTCCAGTGCCGGAGGCAGTTCGGTGTGGAGTGAAGAGCGATCATGGAATGCTCGCCGCGATCTGTCGCAGCCGGCAGGTCAGAGTTTTTCCATTCCTATGCCGGTGCGCGAAGGGGCCTACGATCTGCAGGTCGAGCTGCGTCACGAAGCGAGTCTGCGAAGTCCGTTCAAGACGGCAGTCTTGGCGCAGCGAAAAGTCCAACTCGTCGTCGTTTCCGAGACAGAGCCCGTAGCGACTTCAGACAGCGATTGGCACGAGGTTGCCGAGTTCGACCCGGCACATTCACGTTGGTGGGACCGGCTGCCAAAGTTTCCCGCTCCCACATTGATCGGAGTCAATGCGCCCCGCAGTTTGGACAATGGTCTGACGAGTATCTACCGTCACAAGGATCGGACAATTTCGCGGATCGAACCAGGTGGGTGGCAAGCCTATCAGCTGCCGATCGAAGAACTGGGATACCCGCATGTCCTCGATGTGGAGTATCCGAACGACGTAGAACAGTCGCTGTCAATAAGTGTCGTTCAGCCGGGCGAGGATGGCAAGGTCGTTTCCAACGGTATCGATGCCGGATTCCACAACGGAAGCGATCCGGTAGTAACACCAGGCATGCAACGATTTCGGATGTTGTTTTGGCCGAAGTCGAAAACGCCCTATGTGATGTTGCACAACCGGGATGAAACCGCGCCAGCTGCCTTCGGTCGGATCCGCGTGATCGCTGGACCGCAGCGGTTGCCCTCCGCGTTTCGAGGCGACGTCGACGAGTCCGAACCGATGAAGATGCCCATGGCCAGGTTCGATCAGCCGAATCTTCCCGAGCTGTTTGCAGCGCCTCAAGGGCTCGACGCCGAAACCAATCGCGTCTACGACGATTGGCAGACGTTTTCTGTCGCCACCACACGACTGTCCGAATACCTGTCGCACGCTGGCTATCGAGGTACCGCACTAACTGTCTACGGGGCGGGCAGCACGTTGTATCCGTCTGCGCTACTTGAGCCCACGCCCAGGTTTGATACCGGAGCGTACTTTAATACCGGGCAGGACGTCGTTCGGAAAGACGTCGTCGAATTGATGCTACGGATCTTCTCGCGAAAAAAGAAAACGCTCTTGCCCGCCATGCACTTTTCCAGTCCTTTGCCGAAACTCGAACAATTGCTGCGCGAGGAGCCAGATCGTGCCGAAGGCATTTTGCTGGTTGACGTGTCCGGACGTGGTGTAAGTGAAAGAAGTGATGGCGAACTATCGATGGTCGGACGGTTGGGACGTCGCTACAATCCGCTCGACGAACGTGTACAGCAAGCCATTATTGAAGTTGTCGACGAATTTTCACGTCGTTACGCCCATCACGATGCACTCGCCGGTATGCTGATAGAGTTGGATCCAGAGAGCCATCTCGTGTTTCCAGGGGTGACGTGGGGAGCGGATGCGAAAACGTTAGCCCGTTTTCGCAGTTCACACAAGCTTGAAGGTGACGCTGATGTGTCTGACAATGCTCCCGACGGTTCACCCCTTCGGCCAGAAGAGATTCGCGACTGGGTCATTTGGCGTTCGGGCCAAATGGTACAATTCTGGACCCGATTGCGGCAAGTCGTTTCCGACGACTTGGGGCCACGACCGTTGCTGGTTGGCACCAGTGGTCTGGTCGATACCAATGGTGTTGCGCGCGTGCTCAGGCCGTCGCTCCCTCGCCGGGGCAACACGCTGGACGCGATCTTTGAATCCGGTGTCGATCTGCGACAACTCACGCGCATCGACGGTCTGATAGTCGGTGGTGGCTATCGTTACGCGGTCCTCGATGGTCGAGAACGCCTGGCTGTCCAAGAACAATGGAATCAAAGCGATGATTGGCGCGAAATTCTCAATCAGCAAGACGATCGTGCGATGGTGCTCGAACAGTTTTCGTATCCGACGCGGCTGCGGGATTTTGATCAGGTCAGCCCCTTTGGTACAAATAATACCAGCCTGTTCCTATCGCCGCGATTGATCGCAGCGGGTGCGGGAAATCGCCGCCGGTGGACTCGTCTGCTTGCAAACGATCTGGTCGACTGGGTACTGGACGGCGGTGAGGCCGTTGGATGGGGCCAGGAGGAAACGACCTGGTCGATTGCCGCTGCCTATGCGCGTCTTCCCCGCGGAAAATTCGCCACCTACAAGCCTTCGGAAGGTCCAGCACAACCCCTGATCGTCAAATACAAGAGCACTCCCTCAGGTACTTACCTCGTTGCCGTCAATGATGCCCCTTGGCCCGCAACGGCTGACATTGTTGTGTCTAACGGGTCGGGTGCAAAACTGCTGGACCTGGCTTCACAAACTCCAATTGAAACAAGCGAGACCAAGGGGGCTCTCCTTTGGCACCGTGAATTTGCACCATTTGACGTTGCGATCGTGCGGCTGGCCAGCCAAGATGCCCAGATACAGTCCGTACAAGTTCAGGTCCCTGAACAGACAAGTGAAATGTTGCAGGACCGGATTGCGGAGCTACGTCAGAAGATGAGTGGGCTTAAGACGGCGCCGTCCATCCCCGGTTTGCTCAATCCCGGATTCGACTTGCCGCCGCAGGATGACGGAATCCCAGGGTGGGAAGCTGCCAAGCGAGACGGGTTTCAAGTTCGCCTGGACACCCAGGAATTTCACGCCGGCGGTAGCTCGCTGCGAATCGATTGCAATGGAAACGTGGCGTCTTTACGTAGTACCGCGATGGCAGCCCCTACGACCGGCCGCGTTTCCATGAATGTGTGGCTAAAGGTGTCTGGCAAACAACCAGTGCCGCGGGTGAGATTGGCGATCGAGGCCAAACTGCGAGGACAACCGTACTACCGGTTTGTTACGATTGGAGAACCCGAGGGCCAGCAGCCGCGCGATCAATGGAGTCCTTTCCTATTGCACTACGACTTCCTGCCTCTGGAAGGTCTGACAGATTTTCGTGTTGGATTCGATGTGTTGGGCGAAGGTACGATATGGGTGGATGACGTCGAAGTTCACGATACGTTCTTCACTCCGAACGAACAGACCGAACTCGACAGAATCGTGTCACTTGCTAGCTTCCAGTTGCGCGAAGGGCGATTGGATGAATGTCTCCATACGCTCGATGGCTATTGGCCACGGTTCCTGATGACACACCTGACCGACGCGCCCCAAGATGTCGCTCGCCTGTCAGACGGTGTTCCGCATCCCGACGAGGAGGAACTATCTCCCGCGCCATCACCCACGCCGTCCACATCGTCGTCCGCATCACCCCCACGCCCCGCGACCGTTCCCACCAAAAAACGCCCCGGCATGTTCGAACGCCTCCGGCGACTCATGCCACGTTTCAAGTAAATGTCCCCAATGTCCCTCAGCTGTCCCCTCCCTGAACCTGGGCTGTCAGAAATGGCGGAGTGCGAGCCTCCCACGCCCCCAAAAAGAGTTGCTTACAATAAGCTACGGTTCGGCGCAACTCCTTGCGAGGGAAAGGAGACTTGGCAGCACCAAGTTTTCATTAGCTTAAGCTTGGGGCGGGCTGTTGCGAATGGAATTGTGGCCCCTTCCTCCCCGATCAACCCGGCGGCCATGTCATTTGCCGACCCCCGAGGATGTGCCAGTGCAGATGGTCGACCGACTGTCCGCCGTCGGCGCCGTTGTTGACCACGACACGGAATCCGCCATCCAATCCCAATTGTTCGGCCAACTTCGGGACCACCGTCCACATGTGGCCGACGATTTTGGCGTGAGCCGCATCGATGGCCATGATCGACGGAATCGGCTCCCGAGGCACCAGCAACACATGCACTGGCGCTTGCGGTGAAACGTCGCGAAACGCGACACAGTAGTCATCTTCGTGCAGGATCTCCGCCGGGACCTCGCGATCAATGATCCGAGAAAAAATCGTTTTTGTCATGGTCTTCCCTCCATCGTAATTGCATCACACGACATCGCTTCCTTCGCCAACAACACTACGATACCGTTGCGGATCGGGTAGGCCCAGGTCCCTTCCTGGTTGATCAACAGGCCATCGTCAGGGCCTTCAAGCGACTCCGAGACCAATTCACCCTGCGGGCGAAACGATTTTCCAGCGCGGACGGCAGCATTGAATTGGCTCCGCTGATCGGGAGTAGCGATCGACAACGAGCTTCCAGTGTGTAAACAACGCAGGCAATTCAAAAATTCCTCGTCAAGCATTTCGCCTCGCCAGCCTTTCATTTAGCAATCCGGTACCCGCGTTCCATTGAATGCTTGTTCTTTCATCTGGTTCTCACAGAGGTAAGGAGCCGCGGAGCCACGGGGCTACCGGGCTACGGAGGGACGGCAAATACGTCGCAAGTCGCCATAGATGATACCTGTTCTTATGCCTTTCCGTGTATTTGTGGCTCCGGGGGACAATCTGTCCGCGAGCGAACTGAGCGAACTGGCAGTACCCCTACCGTCGGTTGTGTGAAGGCGGCGCCGCCGGAATCGCCCCAAGTTTCCCAGAATCCGCGATCGGCATTAACGGCCATTTGCCCATCGTGCCGATGAAATCGAGGAAGAGAGCACGTCGCAACGCTGCCAGCGTTGCTATCAAGGGCGGTCGTGGAGGACCATTTGTCATGGAACGGACAATTGCACGTGACGTTTTCGGGAGCATCATGGTAGCGGTGGTGGTGGTTGTGGGAGCACCGACCGCACAGGGGCAGGATGCGGGGCAATCGCGGTACTACAATCAGGACGGCGTAACGTTTCGTGAAACGACGACGACGGTCAAGGAGCCGGTGTCGGAGACGAAATGGCAATCGCAACAGCAAACGACGTATCGCGAGCGGTACATTACCGAGATGCAACCGGTTCAGCGACAAGTCTATGCCCCGGTAACGCAGTACGAATGGGTACCTCGTTGGCACGGTTGGTGGCGAGTGTTTCAGGGGCCGCATTTGGCCTATCATTTGGAGCCACGCACTTCATGGCAAGCGGCGTCGATGACATATCAGTTGCCGGTTACGAAGCGTGAGGTCGTGCCTGAGACTCGCACCGTGCAAGTTCCAGTGACAACGTTGCGCATGGTGGAACGCGAGCAGGTCCAGCGGACGGCGGTGGCCGCATCGCCGCAGACGCGAGTTGCCTACAACGCTCCGATGGTAGACCCGTATGCTACGGTTCCCGCGTATGGGTATTTGAGCGTCGGCGGAATCGCCCGTTACGAAAGCGATCCGCCTCGGTATAGTACTGCGGCCTTGCCGGACGACAGCGGTTGGCGACCCAGGCGATAGTAGATAGCGGATTTCCCAGCGGGATTACGCCGAGAGGTCATCGCTTTTCAGTGCCATATCGGACGACTCAGTGTTGGCAGCCGCAGCGGCTCGGCTGCGGCGTCGGCGAGTTCTTCCATGGGGAGGATCGGCGGACCATTCTTTGGTGAGGGCTTCAAAGACGTCAGGCGATTCGTAACGCACGACGTCTTTTCCGTCGGACATGGGACCAATCAGGCCGCGGAAGATAGGGAGTCCTCGCAGAGACAGGTTTGTGCTACAGTCGTCGACGCCGATCTGCGGGTGCAGTCGCAGCAGCGAGTCTTTGCAGGGATAGTCGCGGATACGGATTTGACCGTCGCTACCGCGCGTGACGACGCGGAAGGTCTCCTTCTTCTTGCTGGCCATGGATGCGCTCGGGTTTCAAATGTGCGGCATCCATGCACGGAAACTCCTCCGGACGTCCTCGCCCGTCAACAGGTCATAAGCCTGTTATCGACGCGGCGATAGCGTTGCCAGCATAGAAACACCAATTCGCCATGCAGGCGTTAGAATCGGTGAAGTTTTACTTCGTTCTCGCTCGAGCCGGTCCGCTCGATCTCTGAGACGTTGTGGAGCGTTGTCTCGGCAATCGCCTGCAGTGCTTCGCGAGTGAAAAATGCTTGGTGACCGGTGATCAGGACATTCGGAAACGTCAGCAGCCGCGAAAAGACGTCGTCTTGGACAACTTCGTCGGAGAGATCTTCGAAGAACAGATCCCCTTCTTCTTCGTAGACGTCGATCCCGAGTGCTCCCAGTCGACGGGCCTTGAGTGCTCGGATCACGGCCGATGTATCGACCAGTCCACCGCGGCTGGTATTGATTAGCATGGCGTCCGGTCGCATGGTTTGCAACGCATCGTTGTCGATCAAATGGTGCGTATCGGGCGTGAGCGGACAGTGGAGAGTTACAATGTGTGAGGCGGCCAGCAGTTGCGTGAGTGTGACGTAGTTGACACCAAGGGCAATGCAATCCTGATGATGGTAGTTGTCGTAGGCAAGAATGTGACAGCCAAATCCGTGCAGGATCTGGGCGACGACGGCGCCGATCTTTCCGGTACCAATGATGCCGACGGTTTTGCCGTGCAGATCGAAGCCGAGCAGGCCATCGAGTCGAAAGTTGTTATCGCGGACGCGGTTGAAGGCGCGGTGGAGTTTACGGTTGAGGCACAG